>CAZCFT010000112.1:0-7159 GCA_964498015.1 uncultured Ignavibacteriaceae bacterium | reverse complement strand
ATAAAGAAGAAGAAAAAACAAGCCCGGAAGAGCAGGCAATAAGCTCGCGAGAGGCTTTCTCCAAGCTTCTCCCGTCATTGAAGCCTCACAAATGGGGATTAATCTACTGCCTTGTTTTGCTTACGGTGGCGACCGTGCTATCGCTGTATTGGCCGATCCTAATGAAACGGGCGGTTGATATTAATATCAAGAATGGCGACTTGAACGGCCTGATATTCACGGTAGCGCTTATCGCTCTGAGCCAAAGCATAACTCTGGTCTTGCAGTACATACAACGGATAAAGTTAGAGACGATGGGGCAGGATATAATGGTTGAGCTAAAGCGGCGGCTGTTCAATCATATCCTGTCGCTTGACATATCATTTTTTGACAAGAATCCTGTAGGCCGGCTTTTGGCGCGGGTCGAATCCGACACCGAGTCATTGAGAATGATGTTTACATATACCGTAGTACTACTCATCGGCGATCTGCTTCTTGCCTTTGGCATATTTGCGGTAATGATGTACTACAGTTGGCGGCTGACTCTCATTCTGGCGCTGGCCGTACCGATAATGCTTGGCCTGATGTTCATTTTCGAGCGTTTGACCACTCCGCACTTTTTTGCTTTGCGAAAAAGAATGGCGGAGGTCACCGCGACTTTAACCGAATTCCTTCATGGAATGTCGATTATCCAAATATTCCATCGCGGCGAATATGCTCGCAGTCGCCTGAATGAAGCCAACCGGCTGAAATTCAAGACGGATATTTATGTTCATGTCGGCACCACTCTGTTTTTCAATGCGGTGTTTTTCTTGCAGTACGCTATGGTCAGCCTGGTATTATTCTTCGGGATAAAATGGTCAGGCACAGGTCTGGTGACGGTCGGTACGATGAGCATGTTCATAATTCTGATCTGGCGATGCTTCGAACCGATCGGTCGCGTCTCGGAGCAGTTGGCCAATGTGCAAAAGGCAATAGCCGGAGCCAAACGAATATTTGCGCTTCTCTCCAGCACAGAAAGGTTTCCCGATCCGATCCGCCCGATTGAATGGAAGACTCTCAAAAAAGGAATCAGCTTCGAAAATGTCTCCTTCTCCTATCGCGGAGATGAGAATTACGCTCTGAAAGACGTTACTTTCGAGATTCCTGCCGGAAGGCGGGTGGCGCTGGCAGGTGTCACCGGCGGAGGCAAGACCACGGTTATATCGATGCTATTGAGATTCTACGATCCGCAGAGGGGACGAATTTTGGTGGATGGAATCGATATTCGCGACATCTCCAAAGAGGAATTGCGCCGGAGGTTTGCTCTTGTTCTGCAGGATATATTCCTGTTCCCGGGCGATGTACATTCCAACATAGCGCTGGAGTCCGAGTCCATGACTGCGGAACAGGTGATATCGTCAGCGCGGACGGTTGAGGCCGACAGATTTATAAGCCGTCTTCCGCAGGGTTATAAGACCGAGGTTTCCGAGAAGGGCTCCAATTTCAGCCGCGGCGAGCGCCAGCTGTTGTCGTTTGCTCGCGCGCTGGTTGTCAACCCGGATGTTTTGATTCTGGATGAAGCTACCAGCTCGGTCGATCCTGAGACAGAAAGGACAATTCAGGCCTCACTGAAAAGACTGATGAACGGCAGAACTTCGCTGATCATCGCTCACAGGCTGTCGACGATTCTTGATGTGGATCAGATTTTGGTGATTCGTCGCGGCGAGATAATCGAACGCGGAACGCATACGGAATTGATTCTTCAGAATGGATATTACTCCAAGCTGTTCCATCTTCAATTCAAAAGTAGAAATGGAGCGCCGGTCAATGTGGGATAAGACTAAATGGTTTTGGAGATATTACAAGCATTACCCTTATGTGTTGCTGGTACTGATCGTTATGACGCCAGTACAAAGGGTATTTCAGGTAGCGTTACCTCGTTTGATAGAGTTTTCTATCGATTATATTAAATCAGGCGAGGTATCGGCCAACAGTTACGCTTTATGGATGGTGAATACCGGGCATAATCTCGGACTATCCACCGCAGGCAGTTTCGGATGGGCGCTCTTTCTGCTGGGTTTGGTCGCCACGATTCTGTATTCCTATGTACAAACACATCGCGCCTGGATGAATCAAAAATTGGAATGGCTGTTTCGTCAGGATGCTTTTAATAAAGTAACACTGCAAGGCCCCGATTTCTTTAACCGCTTCCGGACCGGGGATCTGGTTACCAGAATGACCGATGATGTCGCCGAGAAACTATCCTGGTTCGCCTGCTCGGGAATATTTCGGTTTTATGAAGGTGTTTTGATGGTGGCTTTTTCGATAGTCATGATGGCTTCTATTAATCCTGTACTGACCCTCTGGACTGTGGGAACGATGCCATTCTTAATAATCATTTTCTTTAAGACCTCGACTCTTCTGGATAAACGGTATGACCATCTTCAGAAGAAGATTTCAAGTTTCAATGATGTCATGGAGGCCTGCTTTTCCGGAATAAGAGTGGTCAAGGCATATGTTCAGGAGAAGGCGCAGAAGAATAAATTCGATTCGGCGCTGAAAGAGAGACGCGACGCCGAAATTGCGACAGTTAGGACCTCCACAATAGTGGATTCGTTGTATGGTTATATATGGCAGATTGGAATAATTATTGTTTTGCTGGTCGGTGGTATATTGGTTATCAGGGCAAGCCTGACCCTGGGTGAATTGGTGGCATTTATTTATTATGTTGTATGGTTGGTCTTTCCAATGTTTGATATCGGCCAATTTCTGGTCAAAGCGAGGCAGTCGGCGGTCTCGATCGAGCGACTGGTTGAGCTGGAAAAAGTGAATCCGATGGTTTCCGACGAAAGCGCTCCGAGCCGCATTGAAAAAATGCAAGGACATCTGAAATTCACAGATGTGGAGTTTTCTTTCCCCGGATCCGACCGCAAGATAGTCGACAAGATAACTTTAGATATCAAAGCCGGGCAGACCGCGGCTATTGTCGGCAAGGTTGGGGCGGGGAAAAGCTGGCTAGTGAATATGATACCTCGACTGGTTGACCCGACCGGCGGACAGATTCTTCTTGATGGCCGCGATTTGCGTCAATTCCGCCTTGAGGACTTGCGAAGGAATATTGGATATGTTCCGCAGGAGCCGGCGCTGTTTAGCGACACGATTCGAAACAATATTCTATTTGGTCGTCAGGATATAGCCGATAGCGCCATGCAGTGGGCAATCGAAGTTTCCCAGCTTGAGAATGAAATTGCCCAATTCCCCAGGGGAGTCGATACATCAATCGGGACGCGCGGCATGTCGATTTCCGGCGGACAGAAACAGCGTCTGGCTCTGGCGAGGGCTCTGGTCGGCAAACCGAAGATATTGATTCTCGATGATTGTACCTCCGCTCTTGACTCCCGCACCGAAGCGGCGCTCTGGGATAGATTACATGAAGTTATGCCCGGCATGACGGCGATTATAATTACGCATCGCCCGGATACTCTTGAAAGGGCCGATACAATCTATGTTCTTGAAGAAGGGAGGATAGTCGAGTCGGGCAATCATCGGGAATTGATAGCCCTCGACGGCAACTACGCCCGCATCTACCGCCGCTATCGACTCGAAGAGCAGGTTGTGCAGGGGCAATGAGGCATATAGGCGTGCCTTACATGCCAATGAGTATCCCAGGGCAGGAAATCCGCCTGTGGCGGGCCGCCGGCGCAAATGAAGATGGCGGCGGATTTGAGAACCCGCCGATCACAGTACTTATGGGACAGCCTCAGGATTCCTGCCGGTGCGGTCAGAAAAAGGGCTGGCGCTATTGGAAAACCAGTTGGCCAAATGTGGAAGGGTCGTAGTCGATCGGGACCTGCCAGTTTGCGGATGTCGCCAGACGTGCCTGCTTTCTGCAGAAATTCAATCCCCATGCCTGTCCCGGCTTTATCTTAGCGCCCAATAGGGCCAAAGGAATGCGGACTTCCACGCTCCAGTAATCCGTGCCTTTGGATGTTTTAACCTCGTACTTACCATTCCATTTGGGATCGCCAGCCATATATCCACCTTCCGATGGCGTGATCTTTTGATCAAAGACAGAACCAAGCGGGCTGAAATATATTTGGTAAACTTCCTGCTTCTTGATATCAGGCTGGAGAAAGTAACCGACACAGTCCTCGCCGTAGATAGGTGCATCCTGGCCGGTCAGCATGGCCGAGAGAGAATCCATGTTGGATTCTTTGCAATAGGCGGCAAGATAGAGGGAGTTGTCATCCCACGCAAAGTAGAAGCGGGTCGGATCGCATTTATCCGGACCCTCAATTTCACCCCCATCAGGATGGATGGGGAAGAGTTGAAATCCCCTTTCGTGCAGGGTTTCAACAACCGCATTTCCGAAGCTTTTCCTTGAATGCGATACCCCGACAATGGCAATATTTTTCGGATCGAAAAATGATTGAATATTTTTGTCCATGAGGTTTCTCCTTTCCATCGGATCAATTTATAAAATATAATAATAATAAGTCCGGCCCATTTTCGCAATATGGGCGTGAAGATTAAAAGCTATTGAGAGCGGAGGAGGGACATAACCGCTTTTTCATCTGTCAAAAATCTGCTTTTTTCTTCTTGCGCTCGGACTGACGATGCGTATATTGTTTTATATTCTTCGGGGTGAGGTGAAATTCCTCGATCGGCGGTGATAGGCCGCGACTCCCGCAGATGCAGGACTGAATCGGTGAAATTCCGATCCCGACGGTAAAGTCCGGATGAGAGAAGAAGAAAGACGTTGGGACTATATCCGGATAGCCTACCCCGATAGCATATCGGTTTTTTTATGGTTGATAAAGCTGACGAAATTTATTTAAAAATAGCGCTGGAACTCGCGGAAAAAGGACGCGGCCAGACTTCACCTAATCCGATGGTAGGAGCCGTTGTTGTCAAGGATGGAGAGATGATCGGGCAAGGGTATCATAAGCGGGCGGGCGAACCCCATGCGGAAGTAATGGCGCTTCAAGAAGCTTGTGGATTGGCCAAAGACGCCACTCTGTATGTAAATCTGGAGCCATGCTGTCATTACGGTCGCACCAGCCCGTGCACCGAATCCATAATCTCAGCCGGAATCGGCCGAGTGGTTTTCTGTATGAAAGACCCTAATCCGAAGGTCAACGGAAAAGGAGCGTCTATATTAAGGAGAGCCGGAATAAAAGTGGATATGGGGATATTGAAAAAAGAGGCAATGCAATTGAATGAAGCATATGTCAAATTTATTGAGACTGGGCTCCCCTTTGTTATTCTGAAGACAGCCCAATCGCTCGACGGACGCATCGCAACGATTTCAGGCGATTCCCGTTGGATATCATGTCCAGATTCGAGGGAATTTGCTCACAGCCTTCGCGCCAGCGCCGATGCCGTCGCCGTGGGCGCGGGTACTGTTCGAGCTGACAATCCGCAATTGACTGTTAGACTGGCGAAGGGGGGAAACCCGTATCGTATAATTATCTCCCGCCATCCCGATTTTTCGCCTGGGATAAATCTCTTCGCGCATAATGGAGACGCAAAGACTATATTGGCAACGTCATCGTCATCAGTGAAGAAAATGAAAACCAAAAATCTGATTGTCTGGCATATTAAAAAGAACAGAGACGGGTTATTGCTTTCAGATTTTTTGCGCAAGGCAGGTGAATTTGGCATTCAGATTCTTCTCATAGAAGGGGGCGGGCGGCTGGCGACTTCGTTTCTCCGTCAAAAATTGGTTGATAGGCTCTACTTTGTGATAGCTCCGATGATAATTGGCAGAGGGAGGGAGGCTGTCGGAGAACTGAATATCAGAAAGCTCATTAAGGCGATTAGATTTGAATCCCCCGGGTTTATGCCCTGCGGCGATGATATCCTTTTCAGCGGTTACCCGAAGAGGAAATGATGTTTACCGGAATAATTGAAACAGTCGGCCAAATAAAAGATATAGATGTCCGCGGAAGTTATAGGGTCATTACAATCAAACCCAGAACGCCTTTTTCCTCGGTCGCTCTGGGCGAATCAATTTCTGTCGACGGCTGTTGCCTGACTGTCATCCGATATGATAAAGACGAATTTGCTGTCGAGGCTTCTCCGGAAAGTGTTGGCACGACCATTATAGGCGCTTATGCAAAGGGGACTGAGGTGAATCTTGAACGAGCTCTGCTTCCTACCTCACGTCTTGGGGGACATTTTGTCACTGGCCATGTCGATACAGTCGGAATCATTGATAGTTTGAAAAAAGAAGGAGATATTTTTCAACTTATGGTGAAATACCGGGAGGAATTTGCGGATTTCCTTGTCGCTAAAGGGTCGGTCTCTTTAAATGGCGTCAGTTTAACAGTGAACGATGTCAGCGGTAATTTATTTGGCGTAAACCTAATACCTCATACGAGGAACATAACCACAATTGATATGTTGAAAAGGGGCGGTAGGGTCAATCTCGAATTTGATATAGTGGGTAAGTATATTGTTAAACTTATGACAAAGGGAAATAAGAGCAATCTAACAATAGAGAAATTAATTAATAGTGGTTGGTAATATATCCAATGGAGATATAATGACTCAATTTGATTCGATACTTTCCGCGATAGAAGCCATAAAGCATGGGCAGATGATTATTGTGGTCGATGATGAGGACCGCGAAAATGAAGGCGATTTTATCATGGCCGCGGAGAAGGCGACTCCCGAAGCCATCAATTTTCTGGCGTTGCATGGGCGCGGGCTGATCTGCACGCCTCTTGCGGAAGATAGAATGGAGCGGCTGAAACTTCACCCCATGGTTGAATCAAACAGCGCTCTTCATGGGACACGCTTTACGGTTTCTGTTGATGCCTGCAAAGGGACATCAACCGGAATCTCAGCGGCCGACAGAGCCCGAACAGTTCAAGTATTGGTCGATGATAATTCTGTACCTGAAGACTTATGCCGTCCGGGGCATATTTTCCCCATTCTGGCTTTAAAAGGCGGCGTATTGACGCGTGCCGGCCATACCGAAGCATCAGTTGACCTGGCCCGCCTCGCTGGTTTGAAACCTATTGGCGTCCTCTGCGAGATAATGGATAAAGACGGCTCCATGGCGCGTGTCCCGAGACTGATGGAAATAGCGGGGGAATTTGGTCTCAAGATAGTCACCGTGAAGGATTTGATTGAATACCGCCGCCGAACAGAGAAACTGATAAGCGAGATAACCGCAGTCGATTTTCCCACG
>CAZCFT010000111.1:0-7224 GCA_964498015.1 uncultured Ignavibacteriaceae bacterium | reverse complement strand
TCAAGTATGTTATATCAAGCGCGTTAATGACACAATCGCAGTTGGCGTCGCCGGAGCAGAGAGGATAAGGTACCGGCGCGGGGCCATGCTTATAGAGATAATTGATAAGATAAGTAATGTCGAGTGCGTTAATAACAGCAGTCCCGTTGGGGTCGCCAGGATAGCAATCGCAAGCAAAGCAACAATGGCCAAGATGCAACTTGAATATGTCATAATCAAAAGAATCAAAAACGCCGTCGCAATTGTAATCATTGCAGATACTGAATGTGAAATCAGCGGCTGTAACGCATTGATCGCCATTTACATCTAAGAAATGAGCGCTCACCATGCGACACGGGACGCCGTTTACATAAAGCATCGCCATACATTCGGTACAGGTAAGCATGCTGGCGTCAACCGTGAAATAATGAATGCCGGTGGCGGCCTGGCATGAATCAGGGAAAACTCGCGGCCATCCCGATTCTTCATTCGGGCAAGGCTGAGCCTCACATTGACTGAAATCAAGCCAGGTTGATGTCATGCCACAAACAGGATTGCCACAGCTATCTTTAAGCGTCACATGATAAATAATGTCAGACTTGGGACAAACCAGCAGACACGGATCGACAGTAGCGCTGTCGCAGAAAGCAGGGCCTGGCGGACACGGCAGATTCGGACAGCAGTGGCCGAGATGCGGAGAGAATACTGAATAGTCGTTGGCGTCTCCAGATATCCCGTCGCAGTTGAAATCACTACATGTCGCGCCGGCGATGAAGTCTGCGGCAGTGACACATTTGTCGTTATTGATGTCAAGAAATCTGGCGCTGATGGTGCGGCAGAACACCCCGTTGACAAATAGACCAACCTGACAAACAGTACAATCAAGCAAACTGGCATCGACAGTAAAATAATTGGTCCCGGTGGCCGGATCGCAGGAATCAGGGTAAACCCGCGGCCAGTTTGGTTCCTCGTTCGGGCACGGCTCGGCCGGACATTGACTGAAATCAAGCCAGGTGGACGTTCCGCAAATTGGATTGCCGCAACTGTCTTTCAACATAACTTTGTAAACTATATCTGATTTGGGACAAATCAAAAGGCAGGGGTCGGTCGAGGTACTGTCGCAGAAAGCAGGGCCTGGCGGACACGGCAGATTCGGACAGCAGTGGCCGAGATGAGGGGAAAATAATGCATAGTCGGAACCGTCTCCCAATATCCCGTCGCAATTGAAATCATTACATATTGCCCCGGTGGCGAAGTCCACGGGAGTAACACATTTATCGCCATTGTTGTCAAGAAATCTTGCATCGATTGTACGGCAGAACACTCCGTTGACAAATAAACCAACCTGACAAACAGTACATTGAAGCAAACTGGCGTCAACCGTGAAAAAATGCGTGCCGGAGACCGGATCGCAGGAATCAGGGTAAACCTTCGGCCAGTTTGGCTCTTCATTCGGGCATGGTTGCGCCGGACACTGGCTGAAATCAAGCCAGGTCGAAGTCATATCGCAGACACGATTGCCGCAACTGTCTATCAACACAACTCTATAGACTATATCTGATTTCGGACAGATCCGAAGACAGGACTCGGCCATTGTACTGTCGCAAAATGGGGGACCCGGAGGACAAACAATAGGAGTCCAACCGAAAAAATGAATCTTTCCACGAGGAGTGCCGCTGGGGTCATAAAGTTCTGTTGGCTGATTTCCCGCATGGGGTTGGCCCGGCCAGGGAATCGAATTAAGCCCGGGATTGGAAATATGCATTGGGGTTGCATTGGTCAAAGTCAAACCGATATCGGTGAATTCAGCGTAGAAAAAAACATCAAAAAAAGATTCGGCCGGATAATCCGGTCCGGGAGCATTGGCTTTAATTCTCCCCTGACTCGGGGGTGTCGGGAACTGCAGGCTGATAGTCATCGATCCGGCAATCGGCGCCGCACCAGTCAAGTTCAGAGCCAGCATTTCAGTCGGAATTTCTTCCTGGCCATCCCCCGGATCGAAGGGCGCTCCGCGTTGGATAGTGACTGGCCCCCCGCCGAGGGTCACATTTTCAATCGGACTTATGCCGTATAATTCGATCATCATCTGTCCGCTATTGCCGCCGTAGGTATCTGTCCCGGCGGGCGGAAACTGCCCCCATACGGCCGCTCCAAAAAGCAGAAGCGGGAGAAAAGAGAGAATTACCCTCTTACCCATACCATTACCTCCTGGTGTTTGGTTTTAAGATATCATTCCGCCTTTCGCGGAAAATTGGCTTTACTTTTCAAAATTATTCAATTGACCGCGGGCAACCGTCCGGCAGTTAATGGGATACCGGAACTTTCGGCCAGACAGCCGTTCCCGCGATATTTTCCAAAATGTCCAGTCTGAAACTCTTAACTTATCCACAATATAGGTGGCGAGGGTCAATTATGTCAAGATATATTTTGCATTATTTCAATATCTTTGAGGATATGTGTAATCATGGATATATAATGCCATTATAGGGGAATACCAGCCCGCGCCAATACGGCGGTTTGGCCATTATGGAATTTTCAAAAATGATTTTGCATTTTTTGCCGGAGCCGAAAAAACTGCCAAAAGCAGAACTGGCGGGCTCCGAAAGTCATCTCGAGACATATTAATGTGAGATATTACAAATGACAATTGGCGGAAATAATCATGACGCGACAATAAGAAACCCCGACCTTTCCGTCAATTGCCGGATTAGGCTTCTTGACTGACATGACAGGTCGGGGTTATCTAACGGAAAAGATAAGTTCTTTACCATTTCCGGCGGCGCGGAGACATCCTTGTCGTTCTGCGACGCACGGTGGTTGAAGTCTTTCTCACCGGTTTGGCTTTCCATACACGCGACTTCCTGCTTGGTGAAGCATAATTGCTCTTGGGTGAAGTCGGGCGCTTTTTGGCCTTTTTCGTCTTGGACGGAGTCCAGTTCCACTGGCTACTGTTCATGGTATAGGGCCTGGAGCTCCGCGCTGTACGTCTGGTGGCGGGCTTCGCCATTTTCTTCACTGTCGGCCTGGTTACCCGACGAACGGGCTTGCGTGTTGTGGTCTTAGTTGCCCAGCTCTTCCGACTTACAGCTTTCTTTGCCGGATGCTTCTTCGTTGTACCCTTTCTGGCCGTTGTCTTCTTGGTCGTAAACCTGTGAGTCCTGTAAGGCATGGACTTTCCTCCCTTCAGAGAGAATGAACGTTTTCAAACCAGCCCGTCAAAGGCCGGGCCTTGACAGGAAAGTGTGGTTTGGTTAATCACTTTTTTTATCGACCCTATCGTGATTTAGTTTAGTGATTTAGAGCATTTTTACTTCTGTTTGATGGCCCCATGCGATTTTTGAACAGGGTAATTCCGCGGCAAGGGGCGGATTAATGACATCTTTCATGTTAAGCTCGACACCTAACCCTGCGAATTGTCCGCGAGATATGTGAATAGTGATTCACAGATTTTGCGGGAATAGTTCGCCTCGCAATCATTCCCACATGTATTCATGCCATGGGATAAGGATGCCTTAACCCCATTCGGTCGGCGGTAACCTAAATCGGGACAAACGATTAACTCGGGGGAATAAAATATCCCAACCGGTCGGCATAATGCTTCAAAACATGCAATCATCAAGGCATGGTCTTTGCTCAATACGAATTACGAAAGTTATTCGATGGAGGAGATAATATGTTAGATGATAAGTACCAACGCGGTTTCACCCTTGAGAAATTGAAAAACAATGCCGAACCCAAGGTACACAAAGATTCGGGCGGATACTATATTAGTACTCTCTCCGAAAACGTCAAAGTCTATTTCGACGACTATTATCTCTTTCTGGAAAAAGTTTATGACCGATGCCAAGAGGAAAAAGCACAATTAGAGCAAAAGCTGGCCTCCACGCACCGGCAATGCGCCGAGACTGTCTCCTACTATCGGGCTAAGATAGTCATATTTGATCTGGCCATGAAATCGGCTCGCAATTTTTACGTTGATGGCGCTAATTTCGGAGTTGTCATGACCCCTTGGTGTTTCGGGACAGTTATTCTGGAGAAGGTTGAAGTCTATCGGGAAAGGCTGGCCAAGGGCGAGATCAACGACCCCAATATCCCCGAATTCCCCTATTATGTGATAAAATATATCGATGAAATTTATAAAAAGGAATTGCTGGACCTTTTTGATTTCCCCGAAGAGGCTTTCAAGATACGCTGGCAATATAGTGAACTCCTGAAAAGATATTCCAAGGTTTTGTCCAATATAACCCAATCCTTGAATGCGGTTTTGTTGACCATCAAAAATTATGGCGCCTGACCCCTGCAGGCCCATTTCCTCCCTCCTATAGGTCGCCCCCGGAATCTCCTCCTTTCCGGGGGTATTTTTTTAATGTTTAGGGGCGCTTTGGCCGATATAAAACTATAAATAAAATGGGTAACCTTTGATTGGCCTTATGTCTTTACTGATACCGCAGTCCAAAGTAGATACCAAGTATCTGCCGATTTATTTGGAATCGTTGAGGATTGATACTGTCCTCAGCTTTGACCTCTTCATGAAAATAAGCGGCGATATGGTCCTTTATCGCTCTGCCGACTTGCCTTTCACAGAAAAGACGCGCGAGAAATTGGTTGAAAACAAAGTATCCCGCCTTTATGTAAATGCTAAATCCAAGGCTAAATATCAGAAGTACATTGAGCAGAATCTGGATAAAATCCTGCTTGACCATCTGGTGCCTGAAGAAAAGAAGGCCGGAATTCTCTATGAGACTTCCAAGTCCTTAATGAAGGATGTCCTCGAAAATCCGACCTACGGGGAAAATATTCACCGCTCCAAGAAGCTGGTCGAGAACCAGGTCAGCTTTATCCTGAGAGGTCAGGAGGCGTTTCATAATCTGATAAAGATAAGCTCATTTGATTATTATACTTTTTCTCATTCAGTCAATGTCTGCACTTTCGCCATCGCCCTGGCCCAGCAGTTAGGCCGTCATGATGAACAATATCTCCACGATCTTGGAATCGGCGCCCTTCTGCATGACGTCGGGAAATCCAAAATTTCCGAGAGGATTCTAAACAAGCGGACAACACTGTCCAACATGGAATTCGAATTAATGAAAAAACATCCCAAGTGGGGCGTCGAAATCTTGACCATGACTGATATGATAGAGGCGGCTTCATATTATCCGGTACTACAGCATCATGAGCGGGGCAATAAATCCGGATATCCCAACAGTCTTTCTCTTGATGAAATGCATGAGTACAGCCGGATTGTGGCGATTGTCGATACTTTTGACGCCATGACTACCGAGCGGGTTTATCAGGGGGCGATGGACACATTTCCGGCGCTCAAAGTAATTTTCGCCTTGAAGAGCGAATATGACCAGGAGATGTTGGTCGCTTTCGCTGGTCTGATGGGCCCCTATGGGCTCAGAAGCATGTAGATTCTGCAGTCTCCCTCCAAAGAACTTCGATAATATTGATAATAGTCCCTGAAGCGCTCGTGATGAACTTCAGCTCACCGGCATTTTTTCTTAATAGTCTGATTAAATAAAGAAAAATTAATTGGGCTTTCCCCCCGACCTCATTCTCCTCATTCAAATTACCGCACGATTACCAGCTTTCCTTTGGCGTCAGAACCGGAAATGTACCACAAGTAGGTTCCCGAGACGACTTTGTCGCCTGCGTTGTTACTGCCATCCCAGATTAGCTCCTCCCCCAAAACATTGCTCCACTCGCGAACCGGTGAACCCGAAACCGAAACAATGACAACATCGGAACCTTTGGGAATATCAGTAAAGGTAACACCGTCGCCACGATTGGGATTGAACGGATTGGGGTAAGCATGAGGTGATGGATTAAGGCCAAAATACGCGAGAGGACTAAATGCGTAATCATTAGCCCTGGCGCGCCAGTAATATCTTTCGCCGCCAGAGAGTTTATTTTCTACTTTCCATGATGTGGTCGGCCCCTCCCCCTGAGGGACAGGGGGAGAGACGGCGACCAGATTCATGAAGAAAGAATCAGCGGCAACCTCAAAATAGTACTGATTACCGACGCCGGAATTAATATTATTAACAGCCAAAATCGGATGGGATGAATGAAGCTCGCTTCCCGGGGCGGGGCTGGCGATAGCGACCTGTTCATCTTCATAATCGAGAATAAAGTCAGTCTGGGCGACGGCCGAGGCAACATTGGAAAGACCTGATTCATTGATAAATTCGTCACGGACCTTGAGAGCCACGTAATAAAGTTTCCCCGGCTCAAGGCCTGACATAGCCAGTGTCTGAACAGTTCCGGCGGGAGCCGGCGTCGGGATATTACGATAAGGGGTGATCGACTGCCAGGCAGTATCGTCAATTGGGCTGGTGGAATATCTCATAACATAGGATGATGCCGTCCCGAGCGTACTGTCATCGCCTGTGGCAGTCCAGGTGAGGAGAATCTCACCCACGCTTCCGCCCTGAACGGCCGTAAGGTCATCGACTCGGGCCGGAGCGATCTGGTCAAGAGTTGCCCTCTGGGGCACATTGGAAAGCGCAGACCAGTTGGGAACCTCATCAGCAGTCTTGATCGCAAAATAATATGTTGTACCATTCTGGAGACCGGTCACCGTAAATGTCTCGGCGCTGCCGGCGGATTTGGGAATTGGCTCGCCTGTAACCTGAGTGGCGGAAGCCCAATTGCCATCGCTAATGCTCGAAGTTGAATAGCGGATATCATACTGCGATGCTGTGCCGCTGTTGCCATCATCACCCGGCGCCGTCCAAATCAATGCGACTGTGGTTGAAGTGACAGCCCCCGTGGACAAATTGGCAATCGCCGCTGGAGGAGTGGATTCCGGCACCGTGGCTTTGCTTACCACATTCGACAGAGCGGACCAGTTAGGAACCTCGTCAGCAGTCCTGATGGCAAAATAATAAGTGGTGTTGGGGGATAAACCGGTCACCGTGAAAGACTCTGAACTACCCGCTACTTTTGGCGCCGGTTCGCCGGTAGCCTGAGTTGCTGAGCTCCAGTTAGCCAAAGTGATGGTCGAAGTTGAATAGCGAATGTCATATGTTGATGCGGTTCCGGTCACACTATCATCGCCGGGAGCCGTCCATGCAAGAGGCATTGATGTTGATGTAGCAGTACCTGCCGCAAAATTGGCGATGGCGGCGGGCGGTGTCGTTTCTGCGGAAGTCGCCTTCGAGACCACATTCGACAGCCCCGACCAATTAGGAACCTCGTCAGCAGTCCTGATGGCAAAATAATAAGTGGTGTTGGGGGATA
>CAZCFT010000110.1:0-7246 GCA_964498015.1 uncultured Ignavibacteriaceae bacterium | reverse complement strand
GATCGTGCCGTTTCTGGTGGCCATGACAACATATTTATCCGGGTCAAACGAGCGGACTTTGCAGAAGGCGGTGATTTTTTCGCCTTCGCTCAGGGTCATCATATTGACGATCGGTTTCCCCTTGGCGAGTTTTCCGCCAGTCGGGATTTCGTGCACTTTGATCCAGTAGCACCGTCCTTTGTTGGAGAAAAAGAGGATATAATCGTGCGTCGAGGCGATGAAAAGATGCTCGGCGAAATCCTCTTCTTTGGTTTCAATACCGATAACGCCCCGCCCGCCGCGGTTTTGACGACGGTACATAGTGATCGCAAGGCGCTTGAGGTATCCGGCGTGCGAGATGGTGAGCGCCATATCCTCTTCGGCGATTAAATCCTCGACGGTGAATTCCTCGGCGGCATCCTGAATTTCGGTGCGACGATCGTCGGCGTATTTCCGTCTGAGCTCGAGCAGTTCCTCTTTTATGATCGCCATCCGCCGCGGTTTGGATTCGAGAATGCCTTTGAGCTCGGCGATGAGTTTTATGATAGAAATATATTCCTCTTCGATTTTCTGCCGTTCCAGACCGGTCAAGCGGGCGAGGCGCATATCGAGGATGGCGTTGGCCTGTTTTTCGGAGAGTTTGAAGCGGGTCATTAAGCCTTCGCGAGCGGTCGGGGTGTCCTTGGATTTTTTAATCAGCTCGATGACGGCGTCGATATTGTCGAGCGCGATTTTGTACCCCTCGAGAATATGGGCGCGCTCTTCGGCTTTATTGAGGTCGAATTTGGTGCGGCGGACGATGACTTCATGGCGGTGAATCAGAAATTGCTCCATCATCTCTTTGAGCGAGAGCACCATCGGCACGCCGCCGACCAGAGTGAGCATGATGATGGCGAAAGTGGATTGCATCTGGGTATGTTTGAAAAGCTGGTTGAGGACAATTTCGGCCTGGGCGTCGCGTTTGAGTTCGATGACGATTCTCATCCCGTCGCGGTCGGATTCGTCGCGCAGATCGGAGATGCCTTCAATATGCTTATCGCGCACCAGTTCGGCGATCCGTTCCAGAAGATTGGATTTGTTGACCTGAAATGGAATTTCGGTGACGACAATCATCTCCTTGCCGCTTTTCTGGGTTTCAACCACTGCCTTGGCACGGACTATCAGGCGTCCCCTGCCGGTACGGTACGCCTCGCGGATACCGGCGCGGCCATTGATGATGCCGCCGGTCGGGAAATCGGGGCCGGGGACAAGTTCCATCAATTCATCGTTGGTGATTTCGGGGTTATCGATCAATAAGGCCAGGCCGTCGATTACTTCGCCGAGATTGTGCGGCGGGATATTGGTAGCCATACCGACGGCGATACCGGAGGTGCCGTTGCATACCAGATTGGGGAATTTGCCGGGGAGGACGCGCGGTTCGGTGCGGGTTTCGTCATAGTTGGGCATCATATCGACGGTATCCTTTTCCATGTCGGCCAATATTTCCATCGCGATCGGCGTCAGACGAGCTTCCGTGTATCGCATGGCCGCGGCGCCATCGCCATCGATAGAGCCGAAATTCCCCTGTCCATCCACCAGCGGGTAACGCATATTGAAATCCTGCGCCATACGTACAAGGGTGGGATACACCACTTGCTCGCCATGGGGGTGGTAATTACCGGAAGTATCGCCGGCGATCTTAGCGCACTTTCTGTACGGACGGCCGGGGGAAAGATTGAGGTCGTTCATGGCGACGAGGATTCTTCGATTGGATGGCTTGAGACCATCGCGTACATCAGGGAGGGCGCGGTTGGTGATGACTGACATCGAGTAATCCATGTAGGAATTTTTCATCTCTTCTTCGAGATAAATCGAGACAATTTTTTCGCGTTCAAGCGGCATATTTAGGTCCTTATTTCAAAAATATTTTCAAATCACTTTGTCGGGTTTCGCATCCTCGACTCGCTTAGCGCTCGCACGGACTTGGAACCCGACCTACGACGAAAGATAACAAATATTATGTAATAATGCAATTTGTCGGTGGCGGATTTTGAAGATATATTGTCCTTGTAAGGCGCAGAGTGGCAATATGTTGCGATGTTATGATTTCGTGTCCGTCAGGAGTTGGAGCTGAGGGCTTTTGGCGAGGATGATAATGATGATTTCAATTCACAATTAGGACAATCAAGTGTGACTTATTCGTTGCGGAGGGCGTCGACCGGGTCGACACGTGATGCCCGGGAGGCCGGGTAATATCCGGCCAGCAGGCTTACTATAATTCCGATACCGAGCGCTATCAGTATCAACCAGATCGGAAGGGCAAACAGGTCCACGGGAGGAATTCCCTCCTTACGCATGAAGGAAACGGCAATGAACGACGCCAGCCTTGTTATCAACCATCCGGTGATGATACCGACGATCGCCCCGACAGCGCCAATCACTCCCGACTCAGCCAGAAACAGAAGACGAATATCGGCATCATCTCCCCCGAGGGATTTGAGAACCCCAATTTCGCGCCGTCGTTCACTGATGGACATCACCATAGTATTCACGATACCGAGTGAGGCGGTAATCAAAGCAATCAGACCAATGATGCCCAAGGCGAGGTCAAAGTAGAAAAATGCTCTCCGGATTTCATCAAACTGCTCGGCGTAACTGAAAGCTCTAAAACCGAGGGCTTCGACCGAATCGCGAATTGTCTTATGGCTGGCGTGGGAATCGAGATCCAAAGTCACCTGTGAATAATTTTTTCCGGAGAAATCACCGGTTGTACTGAAAAGATTACCGCTCGCCAGAGCGGCTATGAAATCGGCCGGGTCGCTCCCCATGCCGCCGGCAGTCAGATGTCTTGCCGTCACCATTGGAATAATCATCGGTTCGATACGAAAACGGCCGCTCCGGCCGACATCAAGCACGCCGCAGACAGTCAGAGTTTCGCTGATTTCTTCCCGCGCATTTAGAAACCCATCCACGAAGAGGCCGGCGGCTTTGCTTATCTCCCCTCGCACCAGCCGCAGGCGATATTCGCGGTCGAGCAATGAATCGATGTTGATCTCTTTGAGACGTTTGGGGAGATCCTTTTTCTCCGTGGCCAGAACATGCGCAAGACCGCTATCAATGCTGGAAACTTTGACGGAGATTATCAATTTTTCCCCGACGATGGAATCGGGAGAGTTAAACTTGAGTAATTTCATCAATGAATCGGTGACGAGCATCTGATTGGAACTGTCGCCGACGAAATATTTTCCGGCTGTTATTTTCGAGAAAAGTTTGGTTTGAACCGCAACTTGCGGGAGGGATTGCGCTCTCGAGCTTAAGGTTATGCTGTCCAGTTTCACCTGAACGGTGAAAGCGTCGTACGGATAAACCAGATTGACTCCGGGGAGTCGGGCAATTTTTTCTATGGCGGCATTATCCAGAATTGCTTCCGCCTTTGTCTTTTGTCCATTATCTGCATCTGATTTCTTCTGGGGGTAAACATGCATGGTAGTAAATAAGCCCAGGTCATTGAATTGCTTTGTAATATAGCGCTGATTGCCGGCTCCGAAGGAGAGCATCGACACAAAAGCCGCGATGGCTATGACGACGCCGGAGATGGTCAGGAAAGTGCGAAGCTTCATCCGCCAAAGATTGCCGGTCGAGATGAATACCAGATCACGGAATGTCATGCGCCCGTCCCGGCCTGTATCCCAGGGGCGCCACCGGTAGCAATAGCGCCAAATCGCATGGGGATTATTCGGGAGGCGTGTTGTCTGGCCATTTCCATATTATGGGTGACCATGATGACAGTCAGACCTTCTCTGTTTAATTCATCAAGAAGGTTACCAATCTGAAGAGCGTTGTCGCGGTCAAGATTTCCAGTGGGCTCATCGGCGAAGAGAATTTCCGGATGTTTCACAACTGCTCGTGCAATGGCCACCCGCTGCTGTTCGCCGCCGGAAAGATCGGCGGGGCGATGACTGGTGCGGTCAGCTAATCCCAGGCGTTCGAGTATCTGAATCGCTCTATTTTTCCTTTCGCGAGGCGGGGTTCCATCGAAGTACAGCGCCATCTCAACATTCTGAAGGGCGGTCAGATGCGAGATCAGATTGAATGACTGAAAAATCACCCCGACCCGTTTGGCGCGATAGGCAGACAACTGGCGCCGGGTCATAGAATAAAGGGATTCTCCGCTGACCATGACAGTTCCAGAGGTGGGGGTATGAAGACCGGCCAAAATGCTGAGTAAGGTCGATTTTCCCGATCCGGAGGCGCCGACTATGGCCGAAAACTCGCCCTTCTGAAAATCGAGACTGACCCCATCAAGCGCTCTTACTTCATGAACTCCCCTGCGGTAATATCGGGTGAGATCGATGGCGCGAATCAGAGTTTCCTGAGGATTCATCGGAAGACTTTCATTGCAAAGTCAATCATTCTCAAGTATCAAGATTGTGCATTCGTCCGGACTTAACAAGTGATTTCCGTTTCAAGCCAACATAAATATCTCATTATGGAATACTACGAGGTTTTTCGGGAATGGTTCGGGACAAAAGTGGGGCCGGAGCTCTGAGGACTCCGACCGAATGTAAGGAATAGCATCGAAGTCTGCCAATATCAGGGATTATATTCGGGCCCACCTGATTAGGAAAGTGGCTTCAAAGAAATGCCCATGTCCATTTTGGACAAAGGACTTGCAAACTTGGCGAACAGGTCTTATATTTAAAAACTAATTTTTGAGACAGTCCTTTGAGACAGATTTTCGGCTATTAAGATGAACGAAGGAATTGGAAAAATTTAATAAAAGACGAGGAGAGCCAAATGAGGAAAATTCTGATTGCATTACTTACCATCTTGCTGATATCGCTTATAGGCGGGCAGGTATTGGGGGCCGGGACAACATTCAATGCTGTGGTAACAAACGACAGCATGAAAGCCGGTTCTATCTTTTTCACAATTAATCTGTACTGTAACAATGATGATACAGTTGCGCCTCCACCGCCGCCATCACTGGCAAATCGGGTTACCTGGACGAGCCCGTTTGCATTTAACGGAGATATTTCTATTGACTGGATTGATGCAAAACTGCTAAGTGATTCCGCATATTTTGACTCTACAACAGCGTCAAAATTTGTCACCCCCCAGTTCTATAGTTTCTTTGACATACTTAAAGTTATTATATTTGCCGAAAGCTGGGGAGATGGATTGCCCGATAGATTTTCCTTTGTAGGCATAGCGAATACAAATGGTTATCCCCCGGGACTGGGAAAGATAAAGATTGCCTCCTGGCATGCTAAGACCGCCAGCAAGACCGGACGTTTCTGCATGGAAAAGGGGGATATGAAGAACAATAGCTATGACTGGGTTTTCGACGACCCCATGCCGAATTTTATCAAGCAATGTTGGAGCATTGAAGCCGATACATTGAAAGCTGTTCATTGATATCGTCCCTGTCATTGTGATTATTTTTTTTAGCAGTTTTTTTGCGACAAATAAAGCGCCAAGCCCCTTCAGCCAAGGGGCTTATTGAAAAACCCCTTGAAGGGCATAAATATCCTTGATTTTCTGGCGAAATTGTATATAATGAAGTTTGTCCGGTTTGGACCGGCATTGAAGGTTGACGATAATTTTATTGAAGGAGTATAGATATGGCTCACAAGAAAGGCGTTGGTTCTTCTCGAAATGGACGCGACAGCGGCGGCCAGAGATTAGGAGTGAAAGCATATTCCGGAGAAGCAGTCCCGGCCGGGACAATTATTGTCAGACAGCGCGGGACAAAATTCCATCCGGGTCTCAATGTCGGCCGCGGCAAAGATGATACATTGTTTGCCAAAATAACAGGCGTAATCAAATTTCAGCGTAAAGGGCGCGATAAAAAGATTGTATCGGTTTTTGAATAGCCTCCCGTTTTGATAGTAATCTGCCCGCATTAGAAATGGCGCGGGCTTTTTATTTTCTTCCATTCTGTGCAGCATTATTGAATAAATAAAATTGCCACTCCGCCCGCGGTGATAATCGCCCCGATAATCGCTCGCGGTGAGACCTTTTCTTTATAAAATATAATAACCAGAGGGATAACCATCACCGGTACGGTTGCGATAATGGCGGCGGCGATTCCGGCCTCGGTAAGTTTCACGGCAACAAGCGACATCCAGACACCCAGGAACGGCCCGGTGATGGAGCCGCCCAAGGCGAGTAGCAATGCATGGTGGTCGCGGAATTTCTCTTTAAGTTCCATCAGATCGCCGCGGATTGTTCCATAAATCCAGATTGAGAGTACTGCCGCTATCATTCTGATAAAAGTGGCGGGAAGGGCGTCAAGGTGATTTCCCATGCCAGCCTTGGCCAGGACCAATCCGATCGCCTGACCGGCGGCGCCGCCGACGGCAAGCATGATGCCAAGTCTCAAGTTTTTTCTGTCGTGAGCGCCGGTATTATTGTTTCTCGATGCTCGTTCTACAGCGACCCAGGTCATTCCGGATACGGTAATGATAATGCCGAGGATGGCCGGTATCCCCAGTTTCTCCCCGAGGAAAAACCAGGCGATGACGGCGGTCATGATAGGCGAGACAGAATAAATTAAAAGCGACAGACGGGGGCCGATGACTAAGTAGGCTCGGAATAAAAATGTATCGCCGATCGAAAGGCCGATGATGCCGCTTAGAATCAGATAGAGATATGATAGAAAGGGAATGTCGGGGGGGAGGAATCTTCCGGTGGTGATCAGCATGACAAGGCAGAGGAGAGTGGCGGCGAAAAGGATGCGGATTTTGTTGAGCCAGTAAGAGCCGATTCGGCGGCTGGCGGATGTGAAGAAAAGTGAAGTGAACGACCAGAGGAAAGCAGTGGTCAGGGCGGCTAATTCACCGGCGAAGTGCATGGGGGAATATAGTGGAAAAGGGGCGGAATCAAAGGGGGATCTGGAGAATACGTTCGAAGCCATTTTGTGGACTCTATCTGCTTGTATTATATAGGGTTGCATGATTTGGGTTCGTTTTTTGAATTTTTTTGGATAGTACAATCGACATTGTAAGTTTTTGTAATATATAGGAATATATCACAAGAAAGGGGCGTTTTTGAGCGGGTTTGTTTTAGCATATTTTTTGGCGATTTTTCTTTCATAATTGTCACGAGGCGATAGGCTTACGGCGGATTTGGAATTGAATTTCTGTGAAACCATTCAAAGCCATTGCGGGGTTTTCCCTCACCCCTAACCCCAGTTCTCCCTCACCCCTAACCCCTCTCCCAGAGGGAGATGGGGAAAATGGGGGTGTTTTGCGTTTATGGACATAATTATGGTCCGGCTACTGCC
>CAZCFT010000109.1:0-7497 GCA_964498015.1 uncultured Ignavibacteriaceae bacterium | reverse complement strand
AATCATGCCAGACTTTGAAGGATGCGGAGGACGGGGGATTCGGAATGTGGAATTCATTTATATATAGACGATGTAGCAGTTGAGTGGAAAGAATCCCTATAAATGACATATTATCCTTAAACGACAGATGGGCGTGCGACAGTTTAGCGCATTTTTCACGGAGCTTAATAACCATCATCGGATTGAAAATTCCAACGGCGCTCAGGCTTTCTTCGGAAAGACACTCTTGAATATATTCCGGGGCATCGGGTTCAAAGAAGCAATTAGAATCGGGGGCCATGTAAGGTTGCTTGACACGACTCAAAATGTTCTGCGGAAGCTCCTTGGTCATCGCCTTCTTGAGAATATATTTCTCTTTCAGTCCCGATATTTTGAGGCGGGGTGGAATAGTGGCGGCAAACTCTACGACGCGATAATCCAAAAAGGGATAACGGCCTTCAATTGAATTGGCGGCACAGACTCGATCACCTTGCGAAGAGAGAAGATATCCCGAAAGAAGCGACCGCGCCTCCAGAAATTGGGCGCGCGCCAAGACATGCCAATGCGAGAAATCCAAAGGCAGGTCGCGGCCAAAGACGCCCAATGAATCGTATCCCCGGATTTTGCTCTGAACGTCCTTCGTAAAGAACCCTTTCACGCGCGTCGTGGTTGTAATGCGCGGAATATGCGAGTAGTAATAGGCATCGGTATTCAGGAGTCCGGTCTTGTAAAAACTCTCCAGATAGAATTTGGCTCGGCCGGGGGAAAGGGGGAGAGTCGGGTATAGGCGTTTCAACAATAACGGGCGCCAGGCAGAATCAGGGTTGCGTGACCAGAAATTTCTAATTAGAGTTTCCTTGAAAAGATCATATCCGCCGAAAATTTCATCCGAACCTTCGCCGGTCAAAACAACTTTGAAATTATTCTGTCGGACTAATTTTGAGAGCATGTAGAGCGGGGTCGGGGCGGTGCGGACAATGGGACGCTCCGTATGCCAGATTACTCTGGGGAAATTTTCCGCAATATCACGGTATTCACAGCGGACTTGATGATGGTTTGTCCCCAGAAATTCGGCCATCTGGTTCTGATAGTCGGATTCATCATACGCCTTGTCATGAAAGGCGATAGAAAACGTCTCCACGGGCGTATTGGTGAAATATTTTATGAGAGCAGTTATGGCCGAGGAATCAAGCCCGCCGGAAAGATACGCTCCGACCGGCACGTCGGCCCGCAACTGAAGACGGACCGCATCGACCAGAAGAGCATGCAGTTCTTCTGCCCAAGATTCGGTCTTCCGCACCCGATCATAAGACTCAGGGAAATTCATTGTCCAGTAGCGTCCTGTTTCGATATGGCCATTTTTTACCTCAAGATAGGAACCGGCTTCGAGTTCATTGATACCCTCGAATGCGGTCCGAGGAGGCGCGGTCGTCCACCAGGTGAATATCTCATCAAGCCCCTTCAGATCAATGCGACGGGGAATTCTTGGATCGCAGAAGATAGATTTTATTTCCGAAGCAAAGTAGAATCGACCGTCATAAATCGTATAGAACAAAGGCCGGATTCCCATCTGGTCGCGCGCCATAAAGACTGTCTGTTTATTCCTATCATAAATAGCGAAGGCAAACTGCCCGTTAAAATGCTTCAGGCAATCTTTGCCGTACTGCTCATAAGCATGGACTATAACCTCGGTATCAGATTGGGTGCGAAAACGGTGACCGAGTTTCTCGAGCTGGGGCCGCAATTCCCGATAATTAAAAATCTCCCCATTGAATGTAATCCAGATAGTTTCGTCCTCGTTACACAGAGGCTGTGATCCCGACGATAAATCGATAATAGACAGGCGGGCTTGCCCCAGGGCGCATCTGTCATCGAAATAGGCGCCGAATTCATCCGGGCCGCGATACCGCACCATCGCCACCATTTGGCTCAATAGCTCCCGATCGGGGGGCCTTTTATCGTTCAGCTGGTAGTATCCGGCTATTCCGCACATATTAGAAATTGACTGATTGAATTACAGTAGTCTCTTTCATCGTTTTTATAAGTAGAAGTCGGCATAGTCCAAAAAATGTAAATATATAGAAAACTACATGACCTTCATACTTTTACGTTTTCGGGAAAATATATACGGCAAAATGAGCGGGGGCAGGATATCAGCCGCAACAAGAGGAATCCTCCCCACAACCGCACGACGGTTCTTTTCCGCGAATAGCCCCGATCAGAACGGCCTGGGCGCATCCAACACCCGCGCTAACCGCCAACGCCCCTTGTGGGCAATTTAGGGCACAGGCCCCGCATTCCATACAGGCATCGCGATCGACGATTTTCGCTTTCTTGTTTTCGAGCGAAAAAACGGCATGCGGACAAACCTGCAGACATATTCCGCAACCGTTACACTTCTCAACACTCAATTCGAGTGTCGTGACATCGGGAAGATATCTAAGCATCATATTTCCTTTTTCCTGACATGCAATCTATCCCTGTCTGATTATTTTCTCTCATATCCATGTCTCTTATACGAATAGACCGGTAGTCCATAATATCAGCCCTAATGCCGCGACGGATATCTGAGTGGGGACCGCAAACTTCATTTCCTTTTTAACGCCGGATAGCGAGGTATATGTTGAACTTCCCGTAAAATTCATTCCTATGAAGCTTGTCACTGCCGGGATAAAACAGAGCCAGGCTGTTACGCTGTACCAATTTCGAAAAGCGCCGGGACTTTGCCATGCCAGCAGTATAAGTCCCAGTATCGGCAAAAGACTTGCCCACGCCCCCTTAACCGAAAACGCTCTCCCCGGCAACCACGGTAGCAGAGCCGCAGGCAAAACTGCTCCTCCCAAAGCCGCAACGAGTAGTAAAATAGCATTTACAATTCCATACGCGGCCACCCTGTCCAGCGAATACAATCCGGAACCCAAGCCTGAAAGGAGAAGAAGGCAGGCCGAAATGAAAAGTGCATATTTGAGCGAGCCGACGATATCAACCGGAGCGAGAACAATTCGCTCGGCAAAGGTGAAAGTGACTCGTCTCATCTGAGGAGTAGTCTTCATGCCCGATTGCAGGTATGTTTTGATATCTTTGGCGCGCACCGGGCCATAGAAGACATGGAAATCAGAGCGCTCCTTAACCAAATGGGCGCAGACGCCCGGGGCTCCCAATTGTGGGACGATCAGCCTGCGATGATTAACAATCTTGTGCAGACCTACCGCATTCACCCGGCGCACAATCTCATCTGTGCCGAATGTCCCTTTCCCCGCCGCGCACCATACATTGATGCCTTTTGTATCAAGGACCAATATCCAGCCGTCAATCCCGTCGAGTTGAGAACGCAAACGGTCGAAACTCATCTTATAATTCGCCGTAACAAAAACCGGCGAGGTTTCGGACGGACGGCCGACCGCATATAATCGCGGCACGATGCGATAATTCATTCGCCTTATGCCCCAGCGCGCTTTCCACGAACCCAGTTTATCGGCAAGCAACAATTTCGTATCGACTACTGGAATATCGCCGCCGCCAGTTATTACTTTTCCAATAATCCACGGGGTCTCTTGAGACGCCATAGCAAAGTCATTTATTGATCCAAGATTGGATTTGATTGATTGGAGGGGAGACTGGCAATACTCGGCAGTCTGCGATTTTTGATTTCGAGTTTTTGAGTCGGCCATGATATTTCAATCTACATCGTCGCTATTAGCCAGAATCCAGCTCCGATAAGCCCCACTCCGGCAATCAAGCGAATTGGTTTAAGCGCTTTTTGAGCTAATATTGTTGTTCGTCCAAAACCTACGCCAAGCATAAGCGCCGCCAAAGGGATACTGTATCCAATGGCAAATAGACCGAGGATTAAAGCTCCCCAGATCGCCTGCCCGCGCATCGCCGCCATCCCCAAAACGATCGGAAGCAAAGGCCCGCAACAAGCCGTACAAGCTATGCTTGCGGCGCCTACCGCCAATCCAAATGCCGCTGAGCCAAAATATCCTCTTGGGAGCCTCATTTTGGATAAGCCAATTGTGGGTAGCCGAAACGGCAATAGCTTAAGCGCCGCCAAGCCGGATATTATGGCCGCGAATCCCAATATGGCGATACTATATCGGCGAAGAGATGTCCCGGCTAACCCGCTGAAGTGACCGACAAGTAATCCGAGGGCTGAAAGGGAAAGTACCGTGCCGAGCATAAAGAAAATGGATGCAAATATTGCATCTCGGCGCCGGAAAGCTTCCCCGCGACTTCCCGCGAATCCGGCGATGGCCGCGACGATACCAATATTGCAACAAGAAGTGACCGCCGTTAGGAATCCCAGCAACAAAGCGGCTGGAAAGGCCATTATATTTAATCCGGGCGATTTAAGGACTTGTTCTATCCACTGCATTGCTATCACATGCCTTTTTTTGGTTTTGCCCCGGAGCGCAACATGCCGGGACAGCTGTCGAATTCTGCTCCCGCATCCCTGATACCGAATCTTTGGCGATGCCGGTGATAGTCAGTATTCCTCCGCATTGCGCGGCGCATGCGGCAGAACCGGGCGCACAGCCTGCGGCATTGGCTTTATCATCACTGCGCCAAAACAATGAATAGGCCGCTACGGCGCATGCCAGCAAGATCACAGCCATAAAGATTATGGTCTTCCAATATGATTTGCAACTATTGCCTCAGCTCCGGTTGACGAACAGCAATCGCCTCCCTGACAGCAAGAGGACTGGTCGCTATTGTCTTTTTCGCTCATGCTTGTTCTCCTTCAATCAAACATGTTTTCGATGGCGCGTGGGGGCTCTCAGTTTCTTGTGCCCCGGGACGCCGAAGAATTCAGCCAGCTCCTGTATCGCTTTTGAATCAATACAGCATTTGACCATTCTGCCGCACCGCTCCATTTTGATCAAACCGGCGCGGTTCAATTCCTTGATGTGGTGAGAAACAGTCGATGCGGCAATTTTTAGGTTTTTCCCCAAATCGCCCACGCACGAACCCATATCGTCATGGCTACAGCTTTCTGATTCATCACAGCAACAGGATACCAACCGCCGGAAAATAATGGCCCGGTTTGGATTGGATAATGCTCCAAACATCTGCGAATAACGTTTGATTTTGTCATTACGATAGTTCGACATATATCGAATAATAATATATCGAATTTCTACTGTCAAGTGTTTAATTGTCGCCTTAATTAAGAATGAAAATTGTGGTTTATATACTTCTGAAAAATGGAAAAAACGCAAAAGGAGAGGGTATCATCTTGAAGGCAGAGATGCGGTTTCCGCTACCCGGTCCAATTCGTTTCTCACGGCCAGGGCGATAGTTTTTCTGTTCAAGGGTTTCTTGACGAACGCCCCGGCGCCCATATTCTGCACTTCATGAACTCTCTCTGTCTCTGAAAAGCCGGATACTATGATCGCTTTCTGATTAGGATTTATCAATAGAGCCCGTCGATAGGTCTCTACCCCATCGATTCCGTCCGGCATAATCATATCAAGAATTAGTAGATTCTGCGGTTTATCCTTGAGAAGTTTAATGGCTTTCTCGCCGCTTTCGCAAGTGGTTACATTGTACCCCAGCTTCGTTAGAAGTTCACTCGAGACATCCCGCTGTATTTGATCGTCATCGACTACCAGTAAAGTCTCGCCTCCGCCGGGAATTTCTTCGCCCGGCGTTTCGTTAGGAGAATCATGCGTCGTGGGGAAATATAAATGGAAGGAAGTTCCTACTCCGACCTCGGTACTCAGGTCAATGTATCCGCCGTGATCTTTTACGACCGCATTGACAACACTCAGGCCAAGTCCGGAACCTCGTCTTTGATTGGCCAATTTGGTTGTAAAGAAAGGATCAAAAATCTTCTGAATAATTTCATTCGGAATGCCGCATCCTGTATCCGTTACGGTGACTTTGACATATTCTCCCTTGGGAACGCGACCGAACCTGACTTTCGTATCATCAACATAGCAGTTTTCCGTTTTAATCGAGATTGTGCCTATGTCCTGCAGGGCATCACGAGCATTTATCAGTAGATTAATGAACACTCTATGGAGTTGGGCGGCGCCGCCTTTGATATGCATCAGGTCGTCAAGCAGGTCGGTCTCACAAATAAGAGTCGCAGGCAGTTGCCCCAAATCCCCCAGTGAAGCCAGAATAAGCGCGTTTAAGTCCAGGGCCTCTTGATCATAATGCGCCCTTCTACTTAAGGTCAAGAGCTGTTGGTTGATATCGGCAATTTTGGTTGCGGCGGTTTCGATAGCATTTAGGTATTTTCGCGCCGGGTGATCAGGCGGCAATTCGTCTCGAATGAATTCCGGATAAGCGATGATCGGACCAAGAAGATTATTGAAATCATGGGCAACTTGCCCGGCAATCTGCGCGGCGGTCTCCAGCCGCTGGGTGCGCGATTCCAAAAGCCTCAATCGTTTTGTCTCAGTGACATCACGCCCTACCACTTGAACAGCATCACTACCTTGGAAAGTTATTTTTGATGCCGTCACTTCGACGTCGATCACCGACCCGTCCAGCCGGAGCAGTTTTTCCTCCAGCAGGCTTGCATGCGGACCGCCATCCAGGGCCGCAACGCGCTTCTGTACTACGGAACGGAAATCCGGATGTACTCTTTCTATAATCGGTTGGCCGATTAATTGCTTCGGGTCGGTGGCTCCGAAAAGAGTCAGCGCCGCCTGGTTGGCAAAGACAAACAGGCCGTTTTTGTGGACCATTATCCCTTCGGGCGAGCTTTCCACCAGCAAGCGATACCTTTCCTCGCTCGCCCGTAAATCGTCCTCTATCCGCTTGCGTTCGGTGATATCGTGCACGGAACCAACCAGATGAGTGCAGACGCCATTTTTGTCGAAAACAGGGGCCACACTTACAATGCCAACAAGGATTCCCGTAGAATAATTGGAGACTTCTTCCCACTGTATGATTTTTCGTTCCGTAATAGCCCGGGCGTAATTCTTGAGCACAATTGAGGACAAAGAGGGTTCCGGGATAACCTCATCCACATATTTGCCTTCGACAGCTTCCTTGTTTAATCCGGTAACTCTGACAAAGGCATGGTTGACGGATTCGAAGCGGTAGCGGCCGTCCACTACGGAGAGGAGGAAAATGCAATCCCCAACAGTGTCGTAAATGGATGTAAGTAGTTTTTCTCTTTCCTGAAGCGCTTCATTAATTCTCACCCTGTCAGTCAATGAAGCCATCGATTGCTCCTGCATGGTCTTATTTGGCGACATAGGATTCTTGGAAATACTGCGAATCTCCTTACTGTCACTTATCGGCAAATTGTGCAGATAATAAACACTTAAGTTCCAGGAATTAGCAGCCGGCTTGTCGGGTTTCTCGTCTCCGATAAATCGGAGTCTCGGAACGCCGACCTACTGCTGACGCCGCTCAAGAAGTTGTTGGCTCATCCCCAAGTCAATCCCCTGATCGTGAATTGACTTGGGAATGCCACGCGGCCATCGAGCCCCCAATCTGTCACTCCGTGCTTTGGAGTCTGTCTCAAAACTCCATTCCGTTTCGGCAGGTCCTTCTCCG
>CAZCFT010000108.1:0-7502 GCA_964498015.1 uncultured Ignavibacteriaceae bacterium | reverse complement strand
TATAGTACCGGCATTATCCCCTTGTGTCAAGCATAAAAACGGAATTTCGCCGCAATCTCAGCGACAGTTTCCGGCAGTGTCAGTTCTTCGATTATAAATAATATAATAAAGCCGATTTTATTGGGGCCAATGTCCGACAATTCCGACCGCCGGAGATGTCTCTTTCCTTCTCTTCTTTCCGATTCGACTGCCGCATATTATAATACCGGCATGAAAAAAGTAGCTTTTGACACTATCGGCTGCAGGCTAAATCAGTACGAAACCGAGCGGATGGCCTCAAGGCTTGTATCCTGCGGCTTTCGACGCGTTGCGTTTGATGAACCGGCCGATTTGTACGTTATCAATACCTGCACAGTAACCGGCAGGGCAGATGCCAGTTGTCGGAGAAGTATATCAAGGGCGGGCAGGCATAATGGAAACCCGCGAATTGTGCTTGTCGGATGCATGGTAACTTCAGATGGAGAAGCGGCCGCGAATCAATACGGCGTCGACCTTATCATCTCCAATAGCGAAAAAGAAAATATTGTTTCTTTGATTACATCCAAATTTTCCGACCTTTTTGTCGAGGAGCAAAGCCACGACGATAATGTTGGCGATGATGCCAGAACAGGGCCGCTATTAACTGAATTCTATCAGCATAATCGGGCCTGGGTCAAAATCGGCGATGGGTGCAATCAGAACTGCTCTTATTGCATAGTGCCATCGGTACGAGGCCGGCTAATTAATCGACCTCCCGATGAAATTCTTTCCGAAATAAATAATCTTATAGCCAATGGATATCGCGAGGTTGTCTTGACTGCGGTTCATATTGGACAATATAATCATGGCAATCTGAAATCCCTGGCCGGACTTCTCAAATTTATTTTGTCGGTATCGGATATCAGCCGCCTTCGGCTTTCTTCAATCGAGCCGCAGGAAGTCAATCCGGAGCTATTGGACACTATGGCTGAAGCGGGCTCGCGCGTTTGCCGGCACCTTCATATTCCTCTGCAGTCCGGTTCAGATAAGATACTCAAAATGATGAAACGCCCATATAACTCAGAAAAATATCTTGAGATAGCGCAAAAGGCGAGAAAGGCGGTTGATAATATAATTATTGGGGCCGATGTCATAGTCGGGTTCCCGGGCGAGACTGAAGACGACTTTATTCAAACGATGAGTGTTGTCAAATCAGGATTGATCGACTATCTGCATGTATTCTCTTATTCGAACCGAAAAGGAACGGAAGCTTCCAGTTTGGTGAATCGAGCGCACCCCACAATAATAAAGGAAAGGAATAAAATACTACACCGCATTTCCGCGGAGCTTTATGAAAAGGCGCTTCAAAAACAGATAGGTTCCGTCGCTATGGCAATTTCGGAGCATAAGGCCAATGGAAAAAATCATCATTGGGGAATAACGGATAATTATTTGAAAATTGCCATTCCATCTGATTTTGGCGGGACAAAAGAAATAATCAGAATAAAAATTGCAAACTCGACCGACAAGTATCTGACCGGACAGGTAGTCTAACCTTTACTCAAATTACTTCTAACCCTACCCCATTATGTTTCTCCCGCCATCGACCACGATAAACTGCCCGCAGATCATTTTAGCCTCATCCGAGGCCAAAAACGCCACAACCCTTGCGACATCTTCCGGCTCCACTATTCTTCCGGCAGGCGTATGAAACTTGGCATGTTCGATGACTTTATCAGCGCCGGGAATAGATCGTGATGATTTCGTATCGGCCAACCCCGCCAGTACTCCATTGACAACAATTCCGCGTCCTGCCAATTCGTACGCCAATCCTCTTGTCAGAGACTCCAGCGCCGCCTTAGCCGGGCCCACCACACCATACCCTGGGATCACCCTCTGCCCTCCATCGCTGGTGATACTGATAATGCGCCCCCAGTTATTCTGCATTAAAGGAACAGCCTTTTGCGCCAGATTAAGCAGTGATCTGGCCGAGGAAGCCAAAGTAACATCCCAATAACGGGAAGTTGTCGTCATTAGATTGCCGGGGACGCCAAAAGCGGCGTTCGCCACCACTATATCAAGATGCTTCAATTCATGCTTGATAGATTCAAACATCTTATCAAGGCTTTCTTCATTCCCGATATCAGCCCTTAAAGCAATTGCCGCTCCTCCGGCTGATGTTATCTCATCAACCACTTTCTGGGCGTCAGTCATTGAACGTCGATAATTGACCACAACTTCGGCGCCTTCCTGGGCGAGACGGATGGCGATTGCCCGTCCAAATCCGCGCGCCGCGCCGGTGACCAGAGCGCTTTTGCCTTTCAATTCCGGATACATACTTCCCCTCTCTCACTAAAATTCCTAATATTCATTCAAAAAATATCTGCCATATATCTAAGGCATAATATAATGGATAATATCAATCTTTAATATATACTCTCCGGTATTGGATAAGTCAACCAGATGTTTGTTGATTTAAAGGCCAACAAAAAACCCCGCCCCCGGCTGAAATCCGGCAGTAGCCGGATTAGGCCTTATGACTAACCGGAAAAAGCTGGGTATCGAGCAGAACGACGGGTGGGGTTAAGCGCTATAATCTGTTAAATTCTAACCTTTGTCGGTCGCCTTCACCTTGCAGGTTGAAATTCCAAACGGAACATAAAGCGGACAACAGCCGACAATCGCCGTTAGAATTGGGAGCAGTCCAATAATGGCTAACCAGCTGTGAACTGAAAGCCCAAAAACAATCACAGCAACTCCAAGCAGGATGCGGAATATTTTATCGATGGGGCCCACATTTTTACTCATCATTTTCAATTCTCCTTCTTCTGTGTCACTCGGATGGCCGAAAATCACAAATTTATTTCCGCCGCTACAGACTTAAAACGAGGTTACTCGAAATTTGTTCCGCATATTGGACTGATAAGTTTCATAATATCTTTTAAGGATTTTTAGAAATATTTTGCTTGTTATTGAGATTTCTATTTTTAAATTGGCCCAAAACAGGAGGTTCAAATGTTCAAAGAATTCAAAGAATTTGCCATGCGGGGAAATGTCATGGACATGGCCGTAGGCATTATCATAGGCGCGGCATTCAGTCCCATCATCGGATCGCTCGTGGGTGATGTCATCATGCCGCCGATCGGTTTGCTGTTAAGCAATGTTGATTTCTCTAACCTATTTATGGTTCTCAAAGATGGCTCTACTGTCGGACCCTACGTCTCTACGGCCGCCGCCAAGGCCGCCGGCGCAGTGTCAATCAATTACGGCACATTCATTAACACGATCATAAATTTTGTGATCGTCGCCTTCGCGATTTTCATGATGATCCGTGTAATGAACAAGATGAAACGGGAACAGCCGGCCCCGGTTGCAGTTCCAACTACCAAAGAATGTCCCCACTGCTACTCTGTTATCTCCTTAAAAGCAACCCGCTGTCCACAGTGTACCTCGGAACTGAAGACTGCCTGATTGCATTTATGGATGATAGTATGGGGCCGGTTTTGCTAATTTTTTCACAGTCATGAAATCAGAGCTTCTATTCTGTTTTTATGGCACTCATGGATTTGTTGAGGCTTTAATTTGATAAAGGACGAAATGCAATTTCTTTCTTAACGGAGCTTTTGCCACTGTAATATATTGAATATCAATAGGATGGGTCAAGAAATAGCCATTAGATTTTTTTTGCAGGAATACCCATAATTGACCAAAAAAAAGGTTGACAAAAGTAGACCCATCCATATATTAATTGACTTCATAATTAACCGAGAGATGGCGATGTTGCAGATTTGCTAAGAGTGTGCCTCTCTTATGGAAGGGAAATTGAAAGGACATATCCGGATTGAAAGGCAATCCGGAATGGAAAAGCGAGAATAGTTAACAAGGTAACCTTATAAATCGGGATGTGTGTGAGCCGAAAGCTCACGCGTATCCTTTTTTTTGGTTCCGCAATGCGGGACAGAAAGGAATGTCAACATGTTGAAGCGTGTATCACTCGTTCTTGTCGCCCTTGCGCTATTGGCGATTGCCGGCTGCAGTAAGCCTCCCGAGGCTGAAATGCAGGCCGCGCAGGCCGCGATCGATGCGGCTCGTACCGCTGAGGCAGAACAGTATGTGCCGGATGTTTTCCGTGTATCCTCCGACACGCTGAACGCCGCCAATGCCGCCAAGCAAGAGCAGGATTCGAAATTCGCGCTTTTCCGTAGCTATGGGAAATCAAAAGAGATGTTCATTCGCGCCAAAGCTCTGGCAGATAACGCCGCTACCGAAGCCGCCGCTGAGAAAGAACGCGTCAGAGTGCAGGTCGAAGGTCTGATAACTCAGGCCCAGGCCGCCATCAATAGCGCCAGCGCCGCTCTCGCCAAAGCTCCCAAAGGCAAAGGAAACAAAGCTGAAATCGAACTCATCAAGAACGATCTTGCCGGACTTGGCGCTCAGTTTGAGGAAGCCAAGAATAACTACACTGCCGGCAAGTACCTTGTCGCCAGATCGAAAGTTGAAGCTGTTACCCAAAAGGCCAACAGCATTATCAATGAAATCGGCATGGCGGCCGCAAAGAAGAAATAGTTCTAACTGCGGTTAAATTGGATAGTCACTATCGCGGGGATCGAGTAATTTGTACGATCCCCGCGGTTGACTTTTATTCTCTGCATCAGAGCGACATCCGAGGCAAAGTTTGAGATTATCACTGAACCTGCAATCCCTATTCTCGTTCTCGCCTTGGCGAATTCATTCTCTGGCGAAAATAGCGATAGCGGGTTGCATGCTTTTGCTCATTGGATGCCAGGATCCGCCGGTCGGTTCATTAGAGAAAACCAAACAGGCGCTTAATCAGGCGGCGAAGGCCGGGGCGCTTCGTTATTCAGAGAAAACATATCGTGCCGCGGAGGAGCTTATGAAGGCAGGCTGGATGGAAATGGCTCGCCAAAACGGCCGACTGGCTCCCTTGCGGGATTATAAGACGGCCGATTCAATATTGAATATTGCCATGGAAATGGCTCAGGAGGCCGCCCGTGACGCCCAGACGCAAATCCAAAATCTGCAGTTCCTGACAAAATCAGAGCGAGAGGAGTTATACAATGACCTTCTCGAATGGCGTGAAGCTCTCAATGGGGCTTTAACAAAATTCAGAGCGGAACATTACTGGAATTCAGCTGAATTATCCTATAGAACAAGTGAAAAATTGATGCTGAATGGCGAATACGAAGAAGCTCATCAGACGATTGCCGAGGGAAAGGACTTCTTGCAGAAAATGGCCGCTATTTTGGCCGACTACGGTAATGATGAGGCAAAGAATCTGGGTATCTGGAGACGCTGGGTGCAAGAAACCATCGATTTGTCCAGAGCCTCGGGAGGATACGTCGTAATTATAGATAAGGCCAAACACAAAACATATTTGGTGAAGGCCGGGAAGGTGATCCATTCGTATGATAGTGAGCTCGGATACAATTCCGCCCATCAGAAATTGTTTTCTGGCGATGGCGCTACGCCGGAAGGTAAATATTATATTACCCAGGTTAAAACGAATGGTCGGAGTAAATATCACATGGCTCTGTTGATAGATTATCCTAATGCGACCGACAAGAAAAGATTTCAGGACAATCGGGCGCGGGGAATTATTTCCTCAAAGGCCAGGATCGGGGGGCTTATTGAGATACATGGGGAGGGAGGAAAAATGCGGGATTGGACTGACGGTTGTGTAGCTCTCGCAAATAAAGATATGGGTCAGATAATGCAATTTATTGGCGTCGGGACACCGGTAACCATCGTGCGTAAATCAGACCGGTGGCCATGAAAAAAGTTTTGCTATTTGTCATATTATCGATATTCGTCCTGGCTGTGGGAGCGGGGGTTTATATTTTGAAAGCCGGTCGTGATATCCCCGAGCCGAAGGAATTAACCCTCCCCATCGACGCCCTTCGGCCAAATCTGCCTGTGGACAGCAAACTTGCCAAAAAGGAAATTCAAAAAGCCGAGAAAGAGCTGGCCGCTCTGAAACCGGCCAAACCTTATATAGTCATTGATACCCACTCCAATAAGGTTTTTCTGCGGACGGAGGACTCCGTAATTATCGAGGCCACCGCCTCGACCGGCTCCGGAGGCGAGTATGTCGATAGCGCCACCGGCCGCAAGTGGATATTTAATACTCCCCGCGGTGTCTTCAAAGTCGAGAGCAAAATTCCTCACCCCTGGTGGCGTAAACCGGATTGGGCCTATCTTGAAGAAGGAGAGTCAATTCCCAAGGACCAGGGTGACCGTCTCGATCCCAATATGATGGGCGATTATGCGCTTGGTTTTGGCGATGGGTATTTCATTCACGGCACTATATACGAAAGGTTGCTTGGCGTCGGCGTAACGCACGGATGTGTCCGCATTGGGTCTGATCAACTTGAGGTATTGTATAAAAAAAGTCCCATCGGGACGCAAATTTATATTTTCTGATCTTATGATTAATAGATGTCTTCGTTTAGGTTCGATATCGCTTTCACTGGCCAGTCTTCTTTTTTGCTATTGCTTGACTGGTTGTCAAAAGAAAGAGGCTGTTTCGCAGACCTCTAAAGAGGAAGCCGAAAAAAAGTGGGATACCAAAAGCCCTGATTTTGAGTATGCTCTGATTCAATCAGAATTGAAATTATCTCAGCTAAAAAAACCATATTTTGTAATTGATTTGGAACATAAGAAGCTGATATTGAAACTCAGCGGCGTCGTAGTCTGGGATGTACCTATGCAGATCGAGACCGAGAATTCTGATTCCCCCGATGATTTTTCCAATCGCTTTATCTCCGACAATCCTGTCCTGGTACGCCCCTTATTCGATAAACATCTTTTTGCGGGCAAAGAGAAAAGTTCCGACTCGGTGCTGAAAATTGTCAGCGAGGTTGTCAGGGCCAAAGTTGACCTGATGCAAAGGGAAGTACCGGAGCGCTTTCAGCTCGAATGGGAGAACGGCTTAGTTATGGAATTTCGCACCGAAATCGCCGGCCTACCGCGTTCAAAATTCAAGAATACGATGGTAGAATTGCGAAGAACTCTTCAGCGCCCCTTCGGCGAATCATATATGATTATTAGAATGGATTCCGAGCGCGCCATTACCCTTTACCGAGTCGCCGAACGCGGCCTTCCCACCATCGTCTATCCCCCGAAGTAAATTCCTTCTCCCCGATGGAATTCACAATTGCCTTGACAATCCTACGTCACAGCGGCGAACATTGATAGCCAACAACTGAAATCATTCTATGATCGTATGCAGAATCAGAGGGATATCGTTCTTTCGGGCGATCTCTCAGCCGATCAGCAGATCCTACTGGCAATGCTTATCTCCTACGGCCAGTCACCGTCTGCGGAGCTTCAAAAGGAGTTGCCGTCGCTATATTATCAGGCCCTCAAAGCCGGCACGGCCTACCTACTGATGTCCGACACCGACTACACCTGGGTGGATACCACATGGGTCGGGGACCAATTGGGTAAACTACTCGCGCAATTTGACCGCCGCCCCGATCTGTCATCCCGTGCCTTGACACGGGACCCAGAAATTGGTAAATCCG
>CAZCFT010000107.1:0-7606 GCA_964498015.1 uncultured Ignavibacteriaceae bacterium | reverse complement strand
ATGGCTCTTTTCGAGCTGTGGAAATTCCTGCGGGGAGCAAGGAATTAATATTTAAATACAGGTCCGAAATTTATGATAGAGGTAAATTGATATCGCTTCTTGCATGCATATGGGTGATTGCAATAATATGCTATTATATTATTGATGCCTTACGTCGCCGTCCGGAAATATCCTCAAATTGAATATTGATCTACACCCAAAAAAAAGCCCGGCTACACCGGGCTTGAAGGTTTTTGGATGTTTTCAGATTTTCGCTTAATTCAAATACGCCCTCAGCGATCGACTCCGCGAGGCATGCCGCAATCGCCGGATAGCTTTCTCTTTTATCTGGCGGACGCGCTCGCGAGTCAACGAAAATCGGGCGCCGATTTCTTCTAAAGTCAGTGACTTTTCATGATTCAACCCAAAATAAAGGCTGATAACCTCCGCCTCGCGCGGCGTCAGAGTATCAAGAGCTTTTTCAATCTCCAGCTTTAGAGATTGGTCCAGCAATTCCTCATCAGGCGCTGGCTGGAACTCATCCTCGAGAATATCGATAAGCGAGTTATCCTCGGATACGGAAAACGGCGCGTCCAGCGAAAGATGCGAGTTGGAAATTTTCAGAGTATCCGAGACCTCCATTTCAGAAAGGTCAAGCTCATGCGCAATTTCATCCGGAGATGGTTCCCGTCCCAAACCCTGCTGAAGTGAACTTGATACCTTGCCGATTTTGTGCAGAGTACCGACCCTGTTTAAAGGCAATCTGACAATGCGGCTCTGCTCGGCCAAAGCCTGAAGGATGGCCTGACGGATCCACCAAACAGCATAGCTGATAAATTTAAATCCGCGGGTTTCATCAAACCGTTTGGCCGCCTTAATCAGTCCGATATTCCCTTCGTTTATCAAATCGGCCAGCGATAAGCCCTGATTCTGATACCCCTTGGCGACCGAAACGACAAATCTAAGGTTGGCCTTGGTCAACGCTTCGAGAGCCAATTTGTTTCCCAGCCTGATTTGCTTGGCTAATCTGACTTCTTCCTCGGCCGGGATCAGCGGAGTTTCGCCGATTTCCCTGAGGTACAAGTCCAAAGATCTGTCTTCGTCGCGATACTTTAGCGATTGTTTTGCCACAATGAACTATGACTCCTCTTCTGCAATCAGTTGCCTGCGTTTTCCCATTAACGCCGGTTAGCTATGCCAGTTAGCTATAATCATGGCCGTATGGCCCTGTATTCAATAGAACCTCTTGGGTCGACCAGCAGAACCGGAATAGCTGTCGCCCGCCCCTGAAGCTCTCTTGCCACAGCCTGAAGTTCGTCCAGATTTCTGACTTCTCTATTATCGACCTGTGTAATAACCGAACCCGGCATTATTTCTGATTTATCCGACGGTGAACCGCGCCCTACACGGCGCACAAATACACCTTCAAAGTACTCCATATTATTATTACGGGCAATCTCCTGAGTATAAGTAGTCAATTCCATGCCGAGCCAGAGAATAGCGTCATTTCCCTCATTAAGCTCCGATTTATGAGCAGAAGCATATTGCTCCCGATCGGTTATTAGAGGTGAAAGGCTCATTTTTCTCCCGCCCCTTATCAGACCAATATTAGCTTCCTTGTCCCGGGGAGCTGTGGCAATCATGACCGAAAGTTGACCGGCATTGTTGACCTCCTGCCCGTTGAAATCAGTTAGGATATCGCCGCTCTTCAGTCCGGCTTCATCGGCTGGCGAATTTTTGAATACGGAATCTACGTAAACTCCTTTAACAGCGTCCAACCCCAGCCTTTTCGCCTGCGCTTCGGTTACGTCCTCAAGCCAGATCCCTAACCACCCGCGCGAAACTTTGCCCGTGGCAATCATGTCTGGTACAACAGCACGCGCCAGATTTATCGGGATAGCGAAGCCGATCCCCACCGATCCTCCGGTCGGACTTGAAATGGCGGCGTTGACTCCAACCGCTTCCCCTTTCAGATTCAGTAATGGTCCGCCGGAATTCCCGGGATTGATAGAGGCATCAGTCTGAATATAATCCTGATATCGCGGAGATTGAGATCCAAAACGAAGATTACTTCGTCCCTTGGCCGAAATAACTCCGACCGTAACCGTCCTATCCAGTCCCTGTTGTGGAAATGGGTTTCCGATTGCAATCGCCCAATCGCCAACTTTAATTTCGTCGGAATCTCCAAACGGAATAAAATTAATTTTTTCTTCAGGGGTGACTTTCAGAACCGCCAGATCGGTTTCCGGATCGGCGCCTGTCACCTGTGCATCATACTGATACCCTGTCGATGTTCTGACCACAACCCTTTTGGCATCTTTGACCACGTGATTATTGGTCAGAATATATCCGTCATCGCGGAAGAAAAATCCTGAGCCATAAGAAAACGATGGTCCCTGGGGCACTTCAAAAAAACGCCAGAAGAAATCATCATACACTACTCTCTGCGCTTCTTGCTCAACCGAAATATTGACAACAGCATCTTTTATCTTATCGACTACTGCTACAAAAGGGGAAACATATTCTCCATTGGAAGATTGAACCAGAGGATAATCGGCAGGTGTAGTACTAGCCGTCGACTTTTTGGTAAAGTCCAGATTAGATGCGAGAATTACCCCCAGAATGGCAAAAACAACCGCAACCAATCCTAAAGGTAAATATCGCCCGCCTACCCCGTGGGGGTTTGAAAACCTCCCTTTCAATTTCCACCTCCAAACAATATAGCTGCTTACTATACGGCTCTTATCAGCTTTTGTCAATAGAAATCTTGCAATACCCTAATCCTATCAAATCACTTCATAAAGATTTCTTTTTCTCTTATACTCCCCCTTAACTCCCAAAGTTTCCCTTTTCTTTTCGGGAAATATTTGTATCCTACTGAAATGCAATCCATTAGAGTCGCACGCCTCTTCATAAAAATTATATCTTTTCATTCCCCGCTATAGTTGACTTTTTGCATATCAAAGAATAGATTCTCTTCCTTAGAATGCTCCAATTAACAGAACATCAGCAGATTGTCAGATTCGGACGCCTCTTATATGAAAATCGGTTCATTGCCGGATCCGAAGGCAATCTATCCATTCGGCTATCCGACGGCAATATCCTGATAACCCCTTCAGGCGTCGGCAAAGGTTTTTTATGCGAAGAAGACCTTGTGATAGTTGACTCTGAAGGGAGGCAAATTTCCGGCCAAGGGAGAGCATCTTCAGAATTACTTATGCATCTTTATGTCTATAATATGCGTCCCGAAATAAAAGCCTGCTGTCATGCCCATCCTCCTTATACCACCGCTTTTTCGGTCGCCAAAAAAGTTCTGCCATCCAATATTCTTCCCGAAATCATACTGTCTGTGGGTGATATCCCGCTAACGGAATATGCCTCCCCGGGGACCGCCGAAGTTCCCCATGCGCTTGAGAAATATATCTTAGAACACACTGCTTTTGTTTTGAGAAGCCATGGAGCGCTCACTATCGGACGGACTGCCGAGGAAGCCTATAACCGCATGGAAATAGTTGAACATTACGCCAAAATCATCTATATTGCCGAAAATGCGGGCAAGTTGAATTCTCTGGACGCTGGCGAAGTCAAACGCCTGCTGAGAATAAGAGAAACGCTCATGACGGGAAAATAGCTGATGATAAAAAAGGTTGTTTTAGACAAGGCCGACCGGCTTTATCATTTTCCCTTTGAAATCGAGGATTTCTTCCCACGAAATCAGTCCCTTCGTCATTCGAGTCGCTTTTCATTAATTGATCTGGGTCATTTCGTCTGGCCGATTAACGAAACATCGTTTGCAGGAAATGATAACCCCGTTGCTTTGGCTAACCCTGAGGATATTCTTTCTTTGAAGTCACTGCTATCCGCCTGGCTCAAAGATGCCTTTAAACTTTCTATTGATCCCCGCAAAGAGATCTATCTCGGGCAGGGGATAAGAAGAATAATTCTTGACCTTTGTCTGGCTTTTGTCGAGCCGGGTGATATTGTTCTCTGTCCCGAACCGGGGCATCCAATTTATCTGCGCCATATTATCACTGCCGGCGGGATTCCGGTTACTTATCCATTGACTGAAAGAACTGAATTCAAACCCAGCCTCAAAAGGCTCTCTCCAAATCTGCTAAAAAGCGCCAAAATCATGATTCTTAATAGCCCCAATAATCCTATGGGAATAATGCTTGATGAGACCGCTTTGGCGGAATTAATTCACACTGCCTCCAAGGAGAATCTCTTCCTTGTCAATGATGCGGCCTATTCGTCCCTGGCGGAAGAGAAATATTCTTCGTTGCTTTCTATTCACCGGGCTGAACGGGCATCCCTCGAGATATTCTCTATCCCTCTCGCATTTGGCCTCCCTTATTTCCCTCTCGGATTTGCCATTGGTTCTCCAGAAATTATCAGCGGCCTGGAGGCAATTGGCAAAACCGCCGGAAATCATATTCCCAAAGGGTGGGTGACCTGTTCCATGAAAGGGATCGACAATTATCCGTCCGACTCCCTGAAAAAGATAAGGAAAGGTATGACTCAGAGCAGGTTGGCCGCTTTCCAGGCGGCGGAGCGGCTTGGGTGGAAAGTCTGTGGTGGAAATCAATCCCCATTCATTTGGCTAAGAATTCCCGGGCGAAGGCAATCGATACCTTTTGCCTCAACGCTTTTGCGTCGGCGAGGAATCTTGACTCTTCCCGGAAATGCCTTTGGGGATAGCGGCGAGGGGTACCTGCGACTTTCGCTGACAGCATCACCCGATGATTACAAGACGGCAGGCGAAAGATTTATGGGCCGCTGGCTTACCGATGAAAAGGCCAATCGCCGCTCAAAATAGAAAGAATAAGGAAGATGGATCTAATCCGGCTGACAAATATGGTTTTCTACGGTTATCATGGCGTCACTGCCGCCGAGAAGGAGACCGGGCGTCGTTTCGAAATCGACTGCGAAATAGAGGCCGACCTCGCCTCTCCCGGCAAGACCGATTCTTTGAAAGATACAATCGACTACGCGGCGGTTTTTCAAAAGATTAAAGTCATTGTTGAGGGGAAAGCTTTTTCACTGGTTGAAAGCTTGGCCGCTTTTCTGGCCGATGAAATTCTGAGAGAATTCCCGATTTTCAGCGTGACCATCCGAGTCAGAAAAAAAATCCCTCCTATCGCAGGAATGATCGATTATATTGAAATCGAAGTTTTTCGTCGCCAACCTGACCCATCCCGAATCTTGGCCGATAATATTGTAAATCCGCTGGGGCGGAAGGACTAAAAGGAGATTTGTTATGTCCAAAACTGTCTATCTTTCTTTCGGCTCGAATCTCGGGGACAGGGAAAATAATCTAACCAGCGGGTGTGAGATGGTGCGTACCCTTGAAGGATTCGAATTGATCGCCTGTTCGCCCATTTATATTAGCGTGGCCTCTGAGATGAATCCGGAGTCGCCGGATTTTCTAAATATGACTGCGAAGGGTGAATATGCATATACCCCGCTGGAGTTTCTGAATAGTCTGGAAATGATCGAACGACGACTCGGCCGCGCCGACAAAGGTTTATATAAGCCCCGCCCAATTGACATCGATATCCTCCTGTTTGGAAATGAGATTATTACCACTGATCGTTTAACGATCCCCCATCCGAAAATGACGGAACGCCCCTTTGTCCTGATACCGCTATCGCAGATAGAACCGGATCTCGTCCATCCTGTAACTGGCGAAAAAATGGCATCATACTTAAAAGAAGAAAAACACACCCAGATTCTTTTATATAAGGAATATGCGCACCGAAAAATCTGAGCCTAAATATATCGCCATCGAGGGAATTATCGGCGCCGGCAAAACCACTCTGGCAAAAATGCTGGCTGAAAAAATTAACGCTGAGATTCTGCTCGATGATGCCATGAATAACCCCTTCTTGGTGGATTTTTACAAAAATCAGAAACGATATGCTTTTTCTGCCCAACTGTTTTTCTTGCTAACCCGTTATCAGCAACAGCAGTCGCTTCTGGTTCGCGACCTTTTTGCGCAGAAAATAGTGGCTGATTATTCATTCGCCCGCGATCGAATTTTTGCCTCCGTTAATTTGAGCGAGCGGGAGATGATTCTCTATGATAAAATACTTCAGCTTCTTCATGCCAATATTCCCCGCCCCGATCTGACTATTTATCTGCAAGCCTCAATTCCAGTGCTGAAAGAAAGAATCCGCCGGCGTAATTTTGGATTCGAGCGCGGCATCGATGATGATTACCTCCAGCGCCTTAACGATGCGTACAATTATTTCTTTTTCCATTATGAAGATTCCCCGTTACTTGTCGTGAAAACTGACGATATTGATTTTGTCGAGAATGCGGCTGATTTTGATAATCTTGCAGATATAATAATGAAACCAATTTCCGGAAAAAAGTACTATGTCCCCGCGGGAAGCGCATCGTAAGTCGAAGATAAAATATTGATGATGGAAAGCGAGTATGTCCCAATCGACTGATAGAAAGAAAATGACTGTCACCCGTTTCGTCGATAAGAAGGCGAAAGGGGAGAAGATTGCTGTCCTCACCGCTTATGACTATTTCACTGCCCGCACGCTTGATAAGACCGGAGTTGATTCCCTCTTGGTTGGTGATTCAGTCGGTATGGCGCTTTATGGCGAAAAAGGAACTCATCAGGTCACAATGGAAATGATGATTGCGCATACGAAAGCCGTCGCCAAAGGAACCGAATATGCTCTGGTAATTGCCGACATGCCTTTTCTTTCTTATCAGCCATCCATGGAGACCGCCATTATAAATGCCGGGCGGTTTATTAGAGACGCCCACGCCGAAGCGGTCAAATTAGAGGGCGGAATTGAAATGGCCGGGACAGTTCAGAGAATATTCGAGTGCGGCATTCCTGTAATGGGGCATATCGGGATGACTCCGCAGTCGATTCATCGCTTCGGCGGGGCCAAAGTTCAGGGCAGAAAAGAAAAATCAAGGCAGTATCTTATTGAATCAGCCCAGGCCCTTGAAGAGGCCGGCGCTTTTTCAATAGTGCTGGAATTGATTCAATCAGATACCGCTGAAGAAATTTCTTCGGCAATACATATACCGACTATCGGCATCGGCTCTGGGAAACAATGTGACGGACAAGTACTGGTAGTGAATGATATTCTGGGATTGTATGACATCTATATCCCCAAATTCGTCCGCCGCTACGCCAATCTGCCCCCCATAATCGAGAAGGCGGCGACCGATTTTGTCTCCGATGTCAAATCTGGCAATTATCCATCAGATGAGGAATCCTTTCCGAAAAAAGAATAGGAAAATCTGCAAAGGGGAAAAGCATGTCTATTAAGATGACCAAAATGGAGGAGCTTTTTCCCATCTGCCCTTACTGTGCAAAAAATCTAAATAAATAATGCTTCACTGGAACGAATATATAAAAATATTCATCGCCGTCATGGTGATTGTTGATCCGCTCGGCGCCGTGCCGGTTTTTCTGGATTTAGCCGGCAACCATTCCACCCCTGAAAGGCGGCGAATTGCAGGTACTGCATCTATCGCCATGGCAATTGTCCTCATTATATCATGCCTGTTCGGCGATAAAATCCTGAAATTTTTTGGCATTAGCAGCTTGTTGAAAAACTCGGTTTTGGGGTGATTTTATGGGGGTAATGTTGTA
>CAZCFT010000106.1:0-7674 GCA_964498015.1 uncultured Ignavibacteriaceae bacterium | reverse complement strand
CATTGCCGGCTCTGAGAAATATGTGTCTGACTTCCGCGGAAATGAGCCTTTCGTTTCTCAATGAAGAGAAGAAAAAGGTCTGACCGCCATCCCTCTTCTCTTTGTAAAAGAATCTTGTATGATGATCAACTTCTACAACAGGATCAATCGGCTTGCACCGCATGACGGTATAAGCGGGCGCCGGCCATCTTTTGCTCTCCGGGCAGACGGCGCGAATGAGAGAATTGGCGGCATTTTCCCAGACCATGTTGAGCTTCTTATCAATAAGAGAAAGCTGATGCGCATACAGCTGAAGTAGAATCCGCAGGATCGGATCCAACCTCTCGGGAGATTCGGGAACCTTGGGATTCCAAACCCTCAACTCGCGATGCATATCGGAAAATATTTTTTCCGGCGTTCTTGGCTCATTCTGCTTCATCCCGAAATCCCGCTCTGAATTCTATCCCAAATAAAATGTGGCTTCATATTTCTTCTCTTCGTTCTCTTCACGGAAATATCCCGTGACTTTCACCGCCATCCCCAGTACACGAGGAGAATCACCGGCTGCATCTGTAAAGGAAAGAGAGACATTATATAATCTCTTCTCAAATTTATCGATGGCATTTCTAAGGCTGGCCCTGATGTCAGCTTTATTCGCCGTATAAAGGTCCGAAAATTCCTTTTCCCAAACATCACAACCAAAATCCGGACTGAAAGGAATAGTTCCCAGACGTGTGCTTAAGAGCAAACCGATAGAATAGGTAATAGATTCCTGAAGACTGGCACGGACGAGGTACCCCTCTCTTAATACAAAAGGCAGTGCAAGGTATTCCATTTGCGAGGCTAATTAAGCTTTATCATGCTTCCTTTTACTTCAACTATGGCGCCGCCTTCGACATTAGCGTTTGCCCCGGCCTTTATTTTGGCATTCATCGAACCTTCAGCGTTAAGATTCCCTCCCGACTTCAGATTGATATCCCCCGAACCGGTCTTAACATCAAATTTCTCATCACAATCAATAGTAACATTTTTCGCCTTGATGCTTATATCCCCGCTTTGGCTTTCAATACTTATTTTGGGGCCATTCAGGTCCATCAGAATTACATTCTTACCATCTTTCATAGCAATCTTAATTTGCTCGCTTCCGGATTCATCCTTGAAATAGATCTGATTGCCGCCCTTTGTCATAAACATTTTGATATCATTCTTGTCATTATTCGTGTCGGCATGAGGGTTGTCATCCTTATTATATAGAGAGCCAAAAGCAATAGGCAGGTCAGGGTTGCCGTTTTCATACCCAACCAGAACCTCATCGGCCACTTCAGGCAGGCAGTACCATCCCCTGGATTTTCCCGCATGGAGGGATACATATCGAATCCAGGGAGTCTCTGAAGATTGCGCCCATACAAATTTAACTTTTATCCTTCCCATCTTATCCGGGTCATTGTTATCAAGAACGACGGCGCTCTGTAAATCAGTCGCCGGATATTTGCGATATTTTACGCTCGGGAAGGCCATATCGAGCGGAGTAGATTCGAAAGTATTATAATACTTGCCGCTCTCATCGAAAATATGAGTAACTGAATTTACCCAAAACGTACCATCAAACTTATCCATCCCCTTAATCTTCACACAGTGCCCCACGGCCAGTTTTGGGACAATCGAAAGTCCCAGACATTTGATCATTCTCCCCAGTGAACCGTTCTTTTTGGCCAACAGCATTTCATCAAGAGATTGCGAATCCGCCACCACCCGAGTTGGTATGGCAAATCCTGAGGCCTTGAAAATATTTTTCGAAGCATCGGGCGAAAGCTTTGACATAGCCGACAGCGCCGACTGTTGAGAAAGAGATTTGGTATCCTGAGAATAATCCTTTTTCTGCTCATAATTATAGATCTGAGATGTAAATTCTGACGACCACGTCCCCAACCCATAAGCGAATGCCCCAAGTGTCTCTCGCCAAACAAGCTCCTGGATATCACTGCTCGAAGCCTTCACCAGACGGAATTCCTTGCCGTCATAGAAGGCAAACTTGCCGCTCTGTCCCGCCAGCCTCATTACAAAATCATAATCGGTCTCCCGATATTGAACGACAAATTTCAAAGTCCCGCTTGTTGATTCCACATTTCCCAGAGTAATTGGGTAACTGCTCAAGATAGATCCTATAATCTCGCCTGCCGCTTTATCAGCAAAAAACGCATTCCGACAAGCGCCATCCATCGAAATAGTCGGACTCTGACCGCTGATTAGCACAGTATTGATACCGTCTATGCTGTTATCCAGACTGACTCCGGTTACAGTGCCGATAAATTCTAACTCTCTCGATTCGTCAACAAGGCCCCCGGATGGCTTTATATTAACTGATACTGATTTACCCAAAAAACCGGTATATGTCGATGGATCGTCAAAATCCCCACTGCTCGTGGCCTTTCCGACCTGGCGTAATCGAATCTGGAGGTTGTGATGTTTGTCAATAAATTGCTCCAGACGAATAGAAGAGACGTCATGCTTAATTTCCTTATTGTCTATCCGGATGGTACAAGCCGCCGATGTGGCTAACAGAGGCTGTTGCACGTCGGACGCGGAAAATTTCCCTGTCGCTTTGATTTCCTGTTGGCCTGTCCCGCCACTCTCTACCGGTTGGTTAGAAGACGCCATAAAACAGAACTCTCATAAAAGAATATTAGCCGGGCAGAAATTAATTTTTCCGCCCGGCGTTGCTCGATAAAACCTATTCCTGCCAACGATTGTCTATCGTGGCATCGCCAATTGTCAATTCATGGCAAGAAATCTCAAAATATTCGCTAACCTGATCATCAGGATTATGCTTCACATGCGGTATTTCTTCCATGTACTTGGTTATGAATCCTTCTTTCCAAGCTAACTCTTTCATGGTGGCGTCATCGGGATTCTTAAAAGTCACCTTGCCCGCTTTCCAATTCGGCTTGCTCGAATCCATCGCCCAACGGGCAATGTCGCTTTTCTCGTCGCTTTCTCTCTCAATCTTGATCACGCCGGCATGAGCGCGATCTGATGGGCGTCCGGTTTCATCTTTGGCTGTATACAGCTCATAAGAAACCCGATACACATTCTTGTACACTACTCCATCAACCTCAAGAATTGGTCTCCGTGCCATGGTTTTCCTCCTTACCTGATAATAGACTCATGTTAATATGGTTATACTTTAATCTTCAACTTATGACAGTCGCTCTTGCGAATAGCCATTACTCGCCTGATTATTTATCCTTTACATTCGTTTGATTGTCCTGATTCCAGGCGACAAATTCAATATTGAATGTCCGGGCAGGATATTTGGGATTGAGACTGACTTTTATATCAATCTCCTGCCTCTTGCGCATCTCATCATCGGCAAATATGTCGACCTTAAAATCCTGCAAAATATTATCCCCGCCGGTGATAGCCTTCATAAACTTGTCAATATCCTTACGCATGGCATCGATGAATTTCTGGTCAATCACGGTGAAGGTTTGCTTATTGAGATAGTTCCGCAAGGTTTTGTAAACATAGTCATAGGTTCGCCGGATGGAATAGACATTGAATGTCTCTTTGCTGAACAAAGTTGCGGCTCCCATGGCTACCGCGGTCCCTTCAAAGCTCACCAACGGATTGACGCCTTTCTCATTGATTTTGCTGGCGTCAGGCTGATTGGCTTTGAAACGAAGATACTTGGCGTCATTTATTTTGCCAAATTTGAAACCGGCCATCGGCTGTTGCATACCGACCGTAACATCCCCCTGATACATTTTCCCGGCCACGGCGGCAGACGGTGGAATCCACATATCGTCGTCTTCATACTGATTGGCATTACGGGCAAGAACATAGTTGGCAAAAACCGAAACATACTGCTTGTAATTGTCAATGCCCGTCAGGTTGGCATAGTTGGGGTCCTCCAGCATATCCATGATTTCTTCAAACTTCTCAAAATTGGGAAGATCTGTCAGGATATGAACCTTATTGGGGAAACCCAACTGCCGCGCCAGGGTGTCGATATTTTCCACACTCCCAAGATATCCCGGAACAACGCACATGCCAAAGCTTTCTTTAACGCTCCATTCCCGATACAAATCGGCGATCGCCTTGGTAAGCTCTTCAAATTTCTCCTTGTCGTTGGGGTCCATTAATTTCTCGGCGCTGATATTGGAAAAGTAGGAATTTACCTTCTCATCCGGTTCCTGCTGAGCATTGGCAAAAAATTTATCAATGGCGCGATAAGTAACTTCAAGCTCACGGGCGGCTTGATGCACTTTCTTCATATTTTTCTCAAGATTGCCCTCAAGCTTGGCCGCCTCGTCATTAAGGCGCTTCCGAACCTCATCGAGGTTCGCGCTCTTGGACAAAAAGCCAATCCATATTTTCAGGCGCTGAGCCAAAAGCTTCCTCTGTTTGGCGAATTCCTTTTTTGTCAGAAATTCCTTGCGCTGAAAATCTTTCTTGGGGTCAAGCCACTCTACGCCTCTCACCAAATCTCCGTCAGCCGTCTTAAATGACGGCAAAAGACTGGCGAATTTGCCAAAATCAGCAAAAGAATTGCCCATGATAGATGCAAATTCTGCATCAGACATTTTCTCCGCGGCAACAGTCTCCGGCTGGGCTGTCGCTTCCTGCGGCTTCATTTCTCTTTTTTCTTCTTCACCCATTTGCATTCACCTCTTTTCTATTCGCTGAGAAGGTCGATGTAGTATTTCGCCACTTTCAAAAGAGCTTCTTTCTTCTCTTTGTCTTCAAGAGTCTTTTTAAGGGCATTATTTTTCTTCAACTGCTTTTCCAGATCCGAAAGCATCTCCTTGCCATAATAGGCCTCTGAAAGCTGATCGTTCTTTTCAATCATTTCCTTGCTGGTGAAATCCTTCATCGCCTTTACTTCAAAGTTGGCATTGACCGACTGACCATCGGGAGTCTCCAGCTCTGCTGAGAACGCTGGGCGAAACTTTTCAAAAACCTCCTTGAGGTTTACGCATTTCATCGGCGTCGCGTCCGCCTCCTCATTATTATTCAATTTCGCCGCATAGAGAATCTTATTGGAGGGAAGAAGCTCCACCGGTATGGAATCGTCCCTCGCAATTTTCTCTGTTGCTCCAAGAATAAATTTGGCCATTTATTCCTCCATATTATTTAATTATTTGATCTTTCCGTTGTTGTGAAAACATATTGATCATCTTTGACTTCGATCAAAACCTCATCTCCCGGCAACACATTGCCGGTAATTATATCCACTGATAGCCTATTAATTATGTCTTTTTCTATTATACGCTGAATCGGGCGGGCGCCGAGTTCAAAAGTGTAGCCATCCACAGCTAATTTGTGCTTGGCTTCTGGAGAAAGAGTCGCCCTTATCTCTTGGTCTTTCAACAGAAGGCAGAGCTGATTAAATTCAAGACCCGCGATAATCTCAACCTGTTCCTGAGTGAAGGTGTGATAAATGATAATATCATTAAGGCGATTCAAAAACTCGGGACGGAACTTCGAGAACAGAAATCCGCGAACCTCATCCATGTTAACTTCTCGACCCTCCCGATCGGCATCAAGTATTTTGTCTGCGGCATAATTCGAAGTCAGAACGACAAGGGTATTGGAGAAATCAACCGTTCTCCCCTGCCCGTCGGTAAGCCTCCCATCATCAAGTAGTTGAAGCAGAACATTAAAAACATCAGGATGCGCTTTTTCAACCTCATCCAAAAGGACGATTGAAAATGGTTTCCGTTTGACCGCTTCTGTAAGAACGCCCCCGGCCTCATACCCAACATATCCGGGGGGAGCGCCGATCATTTTAGCCACCGAATGCGATTCCATAAATTCCGACATATCAAGCCGCACCATGGCGTTCTTATCATCGAAGAGAAATTCAGCTAACAGCTTGGGTAGATAAGTCTTACCGGTGCCGGTCGGGCCAAGAAAGAGAAATGAACCCATCGGACGATTGGGCAACTTGAGACCGGCCCGCGCCTTGCGCACCGCATTGGCGATTGCTTTAATTGCGTTCTCCTGACCCACAATTTTGGCCGAAAGAAAAGACTCCATATTTATCAGGCGATCCTTTTCGGCGGTCATCATCTTGGATAGCGGAATGCCGGTCCGTCGCGCTATAACCGCCCCGATATCGGCATCATCAATAACATGCTCCAAATTGTTGACAACAGCCTTCAAGGAACCAAAAACTTCCTTCTTTTCCGCGAGGTCTTTTTTCAGTTCATCCAGATTTATTTTCTTGGCTATCATTTCTTGGCTCCTGTCAAGGTATCCACCCGGTATCCCCAGTATCCTTTAAGCCTCTCAAAATTCCGCGTGAAATCATCGTAAGCGATTCTCAATTTCTCAAATTGCTCTTTATCCTTTACGGCGTCCTTCCCCTCACAGGATTGAATCATTTTCTCCATCTCGGCAAATTGATTCTCCAGAGCCGGAATCTGGTTCTTGGCAAATTCCTCCTTGACACTAAATTCCGATGCCGCCTCATCGACTACATCTATGGCCACATCCGGAAGATTCCTCTCGCTGAGATATCGCTGAGAATATTTGACCGACCCGGTAATGGCGGCCTCAGTATATTTTATCTTATGATGCTCTTCGTATTTCGGAACGACTCCCTTTACAATTCTGACCGCTTCATCAAAATTGGGAGCGCCCACCTTGACTTTCTCAAACCTTCTGTCGAGTGCCTTGTCTTTTTCTATATGCTTGCCATATTCTTCTTCGGTGGTCGCTCCAATCAGACGAATTTGCCCGCGTGCCAGAGGCGGTTTCAGTAAATTGGCGGCATCCATTCCGCCGCCGGAACTTCCCCCACCTGCTATTGTATGGATTTCATCTATGAAAAGAATAATCTTTCCGCCCGATTTGACCACCTCGCTTACAAGATTTTTGAATCTTTCCTCAAATTCGCCCTTATATTTGGCCCCGGCGACCAAAGCTCCCATATCGACCGACATGACTTTAACGCCTGCCATCGTTTTCGGGACCGTCCCGGCAATAACCGCCTGAGCAAAGCCTTCGACGATTGCGCTTTTCCCCACACCGGCGCCGCCCACCAAGACAGGGCTATTTTTCCTGCGCCGGAGAAGAATCTGAATTACCTGCTGAAGCTCTTTTTCGCGTCCGATCATCGGGTCAAATTCCCCGGCGGCCGCCATATTGGTCAGGTCAATACAATACTTAAGTGTTCCCGCCACATCTCTGGCGCCCTCAGCCGCCGTCCCCGTTGCTGATGGAACCGAAGTTGATGTAATTTCCTGCACCGATTTGCTTTCGGCAATGGCGCGATAGATGTCTTCTTTGGTGATATCTATTTTATCCCGAAGATATGGCGATAATTTCGACCGCGGATCATAAATGGCGATGAAAATATGCTCCGGCTCAACCAGAGCATCATATAACTTTCCCTTTTCCTCTATGGCCTGTGCTAAGGTCTCTTGAACGGCAGGCGACACAGTCAGATTATCCCTCGCCGATGATTTCCTGGGCTGTTCCTTCAAGAATTCTTCGACCAGCGATTCAATATATCCCCGACTTTTCCCCAACTGATTGATTATTGTTTCGACACCAGAACTTTCGGACCGAATCACCGCGATAAGCAGATGCTCGATTTCAATTTCGGTGTGGCGAAAAGCCGCGGCTACTTCGCGGGCGCTCTTGATTACTGCTCTCGAATCTGACGAATAATTAGCTATATCCATATAT
>CAZCFT010000105.1:0-7683 GCA_964498015.1 uncultured Ignavibacteriaceae bacterium | reverse complement strand
TCCGGGCTTGTTTTTTCTTCTTCTTTATCTATCTGGACACTCATATGTTTCTGCCGAAGTTATTAGTTTACTTGTCAGTCATTCTCCGGTCGGGCAACAAAAAACCCGCCGAACATTCAGGTTGCGGCGGGTGAAAGCTTGCCAAAGTCCTGTATTCATTTAAAAAGGGCGCTTCTCCCACCGCGGATTACACAAACAAGTGTAACATTAGAATCAAGCATATAAAAACTTGCCATTGCTGTTTGCATCCTCCGTGACGTTGAAAGTGTTATTTATTCATTTATGATATTAAATAAATACATTTCTGCTAAAATAGAAATGATTTCGGGGCTGTCAAGGAAAAAATGTGACAAGTCGACAATTTTATTTTTGGCCGACCAAAAGTTAACGATCAGAATTGTTGACAAATGTGGATTTGATATTAGTCAGGCTTATGGGTCGGGGGGCCAAACCCTAACCTATTTATGCAAATCAAATATGGATTTCTCGGAAGCTACGATTTCAGCGTGAACGCCGGAAAGCCTTCTTTCCAGATCATCATAACTCAAGCCTAATGATCGCCAGGCTTCAGGAAAAAATTCCGAGACATAGAAATTCCCGCTCTGACCGATTCCCAGAGCATGGCACAATAGATCAGCAATATTGATTGCCGATACTAACATCAGGAATTTGCTTGATTCAAGCGGGCTATGATGCTTTCCAACAACATCGCATATACTTTCCGGGAAATTCCATTTTTGGGCGAGCATTCCGCCAACCTGCTGGTGATTTATTCCAAATGACTCAGTTTCATTCTTTAAATCAGTGACCGCTTCTTTTTCAATATAGAGGGATGAAAAACGATTCGGATCAGATTTCAGAAATACAAGTCTCCCCACATCATGCAAAATCCCGCCCATGAAAGCCTCGCTCTGGGTTTCCTTATCGCGGTGCATTAATAATCGTCTGGCTATTATTGCCACACCCATAGAATGGATCCAAAAATCAGCCACTTTTGCTGATTGGCCTTCCATCTTGAAGGCCTTGAGAAGCGAAGCCGTCAGTAGAAGCTGTCTTATCGCATTGAACCCCAATATACAGACAGCTTCTTCAATGCCCGCAATCTTGCGCGTCAGCCCATAGAACGGTGAATTTACCAGCCTCAACACCCGAGCCGTGAATGACTGATCCGTCTCGACCACTCTGGCTATTTCATAAGCTGATATTTCTTCCATTGAAAAGATCGCATAAAGACGCTGAATAATAAATGGAGGAGACGGAAGCTCAATCATATTATTGACCAGCGCCCGATAGTCGTCTACTGCAATCTCTTTCATTTAATGCCCCCGGACTATTTATATCCTATTTTGCACTTTCTTTTCTAATGACCTTCTTGATAACCCCCGCTATTTCTCTCACTTCTTCATGATGCATGATTAATGACAATGACCTATCAACTCTGGCGTCCCTTTCCTCCGTTTTCTTAATCATGTCTTCATCAGAATGAGACCCTGTATTGCATTCCGCCTCATCGGAGGTAGAATCCTCAAGGACGGCAATTTTGTCTATCCCCGAATCACGCAGGTCTATCAGTACCGCCTCCGTCACTTCATCCCCTTCACGACAGACAAGTATCCCGAGTTCATCATATTTATGCTCTGCGACAATCATGCCGCATGCCAACTCATCGATATCTTTTGAAACTTTGATCCTCATTCTCTTTCCTATCCTTCAATAATAAATGATCCGTCGGCCGTCAGCTTTCGTTCGCTGATGCCCGGATATTCTTTCTCCAGCTGTTTGAGCATTTTTTCCTGACTGCATGCCACTGTTTTTAATCGGGCATTTTCTCTTTCCAGCGCCCGTTGCTGAAGTCCTTGATATATTGCCAAAGACAATTCGAAATCATCCCACGGTTTGGTAAAAAATCTGTATATTTCACCCTTGTTGACCGCATTTTTAAGAGTCTCAACATCATCAAGTCCCGTCAACATGATGCGGATAATATCAGGATACAGCTTTTTAAGTACTTCCAATAAATCTGTTCCGGAAAGCCCCGGCATAAATTCATCCGTGACTATCAAATCAATATCATGAGCGCGAAGAATATCCAGCGCGCCGTGACCGGAATCAGCCATAAATAATTCATACCCTTTGGGGCGAAGCATCCTTTCAAGAGCTTTCAATACCTGCGGCGCATCGTCAACCAACAGTATTTTGAACGGTTTCATTATGAATCCTTTCGCTTTTATCCCTCTTGTAGACAGCTACTCCCCTTGATATTGGGTCGAATTTATCTATTTTGATCAATCTACTAATCATTTCCGGCGACAGCCGGGCGCCTTTGGGCAATACAAACATCCCGCTGTGCGAATGAATATCTTCGGCCACAACCATTTCTCTTTCCAAATCGATGACCTTGACAACTATAGACTCCGCCAGGTCCCGATGATAATATTGATGCGCTATATCAAGATCGATAAACTTCCGGACCAGATCCGGATCATAGATAGTTCCCGATTCTTTGACCAGACGAGCGGCGGCGTCATTGAGCGCTCTCAGGTCCGGATATCCATTGGCAAAAGCATGATGATCAAAAGCATCCGCTATTCTTATTATCCGCGATCCGAGAGGAATGCTATCCCCCCTAAGGAAATCAGGATACCCGCTTCCGTCAAAATGCTCATGGTGACACCGTATAATTAGGGCGATTTCCTCAAAACCGTTTATGGCGCTCACACAGCTTTGACCGACAATAGGGTGTTGGACTACCGTGTCCATTTCGCTTTTCGTATATGTTCCTACTGGCTTTTTCAGAAGCGTATCAGGATAACTAACTTTTCCTATATCATGCAGGAATCCCGCGACCACAATATCCTGATATTCCTTCTTCCCGAGATTCATGGTGGGAAGCAGTTTCTTGATTAATGACGAAACCCTTTGGGAATGACTCCCGACGTCCTTCAAGCGCATCTCGACTATGGTTGAGAATGCTTTTATCGTCTCCATGAAACTGCGCAAAACTTCCTCATGCTGAGATTTGATCTCCCGAGTTTGCATCTCCACTCTCTCCTCCAGAGTCCGATTTAATTTGCGCAATTCCTCATTCTGGCGGTTGGTGACTTCATTCAGCCTTTTATTGTCGGTTGTGATATCATACAACTCAAGAGACTCTTTTACACGGCTCAACAGCAAATCGTCTTCCCACGGTTTCGTAATATAATATCTGATTGCTCCGCTATTGATGGCTTGCATGGTCGCGTCCAGATCGGCATAACCGGTTAGAAGGATCCGGATAGTATCGGGGCGGATTTCCCGCGATTTGGTCAACAGCTCCACTCCCGTCATTTGAGGCATTCTCTGATCTGAAATTATCAGCGAAACAGGGGCATTCTTTAACAGTACCAGCGCCTCGCTTCCGTTCGAGGCTGTGACCACGCTGACCTCGAGATTCTTAAACAGCCGCTGGAGCGATCTTATAATACCCGGCTCATCGTCAACCAGAAGAATCGTATGTTTGACTGCTTCGCTCATACAAAAATCCCTCATCGCCCCCGAGTCATTAGTTCTTTTGCATCGGATACATTACAGTATTTTATAAAATTGACTATTACGCCTGCCTGGCCCGGCAACGGGGAGCAGATGGCGATACAATTCTCATTTAAGCGGTATGATCTCGGCCCCTCGGAATTGGCCGTCTCATTCATTGCGGCCCTCAGCTCTGGATCAAGAAAATCTGCGGCGTCCGCGCCCAGACCGGCGCCGTCGATTTTCATAAATTCCGGCAGTGATGCATTCATATAGACAATCATGCCTGACAAATCGACGCCGAGTACCCCGATTGGCATTCGATCCAGAATGCTGTGTGCTACTTTGAGCGCCCGATTCTTCATCTCCAGGTCGCGCGTCCTTTCTGCTACCATCGATTCCAAGTTTGCCATCATTTCTTCAAGAGACAGATTTCTGGTCTGCAATTGATCATACAAAATATCATTCTCGCGCTGAAGGTCATATCGCTCAAGCGCCCGTTTTAAGGTTGTCAGAAGCTCCTGATCATCCCATGGTTTCGGTATGAATTTATAAACATGACCGTCATTAATCGCGTCCACTACCGCCGCCGCATCGGCGAATCCGCTCAATATGAGTCGCATGGTTGACGGATATTTCTCTTTTACTTTGCATAAAAATTCTACGCCATTCATCCCCGGCATGCGGTAATCGGATATGACGAGATGCACCTCATTATTCGCCAACAAATCCAAACCGGCTTCCCCTGATTCAGCCGCAAGAAGCTTATAATTACTATCAATCATAAGCCGCTTGAGCGACTTCAATATATTTGGCTCATCATCCACAATCAGGATAGTATGTTTATTCACTTAATCCGCTCCGTCAGACGCCGGACTGACCTCGATGGGAAGCGTGACAATAAATTCCGTTCCGACGCCCAGTTCGCTCGCCACTTCTATCTTCCCGCCATGTTTTTTGACTATGTCGTAAGCCAGACTCAGCCCTAATCCCGTGCCCTTCCCTACTTCTTTAGTCGTAAAGAAAGCCTCAAAAATTTTGCCCAGGTTTTCCTTGGAAATACCACAGCCATTATCCTTTATTGAAATGAACAGATTTTCCCGGTCGGCCCATGTCTTTATTATAATTAATCCCTTATCCCCAGAAATCGCCTGCCCGGCATTTACGAGAAGATTCATAAACACTTGATTCAATTGATTCGGCATGCAATATGATTCCGGAATCTGACCCAGCTGTTTTTCGACTTTGCATTTATACTTCAATTCATTCCAGACAATATTCAATGTGCTTTCAATGCCCTCGTTGATATTCGCATATTCCTTTTCGGCGCGATCGACCCGCGAGAACGATTTCAAGTCAGTTACGATTTTCTTTACCCGGGACACCCCTTCCAGAGATTCCTTGATGGCGCTCTCGCTGTCATCTATTATCTCCTTAATCTCCAACCATTCTTCATTTTCCTGAGAAACACTCTTCTCTATAAAACCCTTTATCTTCTGAAGATACTTCCCTAATGTATTAAGATTGGAACTCACATAACCGATAGGGTTATTGATCTCATGCGCAACACCTGCGGCGAGCGTGCCTATTGCCGCCAATTTCTCGGATTGAACCAATTGGACCCGGCTTCGCTTCAATTCGGAAATATCCCGTATGATTGAAATGAAATACCAGCGCCCTTTCAATTCTATTGCGGAGATAGACAATTCCACCGGTATCAATTTGCCGTCACGGTGAGCCATGCTTATTTCGGTGGCAGATTCTTCATCCCGCTTACGATCTTTTCTTTTCGGCTTATCAAGTAATCGCCTTATCGATTCTTCGTCCCACGTCGGCATCAGTAGGCTATGCATGCTCTTCCCCAAGACTTCGGCTTCAGAATAGCCGAAAATCTTCTCTGCGGCAGTATTCCAGAAAGTAATATTGCCGCTATCATCAGTCATGACAATCGCATCAAGAGCCGAGTTGGCAATCACCCTAAACTTTTCTTCGCTTTCTTTTAGCGATTCCTGCATCCGCTTGCGCTCCGAGACATCTTCTACCATTTCAATCGCCGCTATGACCCTTCCCTCAATATCCCTTATAGGTGACGACACTACCCGAAAATTGATAATCCCCCCTTTGCTGGGTGTCTCAGTCATTGCCTCATGAACCTGTCCGTCTTTCAGGGTTTTACATGTCGGGCAATATGGGCAGATATCCTCCCGAGGCGGGTCATTGAAGGCTTGATAGCAAATTGGATGATTTGAAAAATCGATATTCGGGAACCAATTTCTCATTTGAGAATTAAGCGTCAGAATTTCCATATTCGGCCTTATCAGGGCAACTCCGATCGCAATATTCTCAACGACTCCCTTATACATTTCGTCGGATGCCGCTATTTCATTTGCGGTACCCTCCCGCACAGGAGGAAATTGCGTGTCGCATGCCGAGGCGCTTTTCATAGATTTACAAGTTGCAGACTCATTCACAGTCATCTGCATCTCCTTTTGATCTGGCAATTGGACCTCCTCGAGCGGCAACATTGAGGGGCCCGACTTTGGCGGTCAGGCAGTTAGCCCCCCTTTGCATTCCCACTCAATCATAATCAGATATATTAGTATATATTATCGGCAAAGATATCGGGCTAATTAGCCTACAAATAGATCGGAAGGCTCAAGGGCTCCTCTGAACGATCTATCGCCTCTGCAACCCTTTAATCCTGATTTGAACAATTACTGGAACTTGTTATGGCAGGCCGGATTAAAAATACCCCCGACAGGACTCGAACCTGTTACCCTCTGCTTAGAAGGCAGATGCTCTTTTTTTCGAGTTCCCTGAAGTAATTTCCATTGTGGGACAACAACTTACGGCGACAGCGTTTTCCATATCCGCGAAAAAATCAGAGGCCCTGATTTCGCAAAATTGCGATGCAAAACCCAGAGGACCTCTGATACACAATTCTCCCAAATCAGCAAAGCCATTCTGATTCTCCACGGACATCATAGCCAAAAACCTAATTATTAAAGGCAAATGCCGCAACATAAAAAAATTTCTCTTAAGATGACAATTTCTATTTTAGATTTTTCTTGACAAACTTCGCAAAATTGCGAACTTTCCGGTTGAGATTGAGGTTATAGTTGCCGAAGACAGAAGTGGTCATCTATTGCGAGCCGGACGGCACAGCGCCATTTCTGAATTGGTTTGAGAAGCTGCCGGAAAAGGCCCAGGACAAGATATTGGTTCGGATCGAACGATTGAAGGAGCTGGGACATGAACTGCGCCGACCGGAAGCCGACTACCTGCGGGACGAAATCTATGAGTTGCGCGTCAAAGCACAGGCGGTCAATTACCGGGTCCTCTACTTCTTTCACGGCAGGCAGTTAGTAATCTTGTCTCACGGGTTTTCTAAGCAACAGGCGAAAGTGCCCGGCATTGAAATAAGATCGGCGATTCAGCGACTGACGAATTTCAAGCAGTCACCGAGCCGCCACACATACAAGGAGTCAAAACGATGAAGAAAAAGGCAACCGACGCGGTTCAAATCCTCCATGAGCGCTTCTATAAGGGAAAACCCGCGCGCCAGGCTTCGCTGGACCGCGAACGGGTAAACGCAAAGATTGCTCGGGATATTTACGAGCTTCGAACCAAGAGCAGGCTGACTCAGAAACAACTGGCCAAAATCGTGAGGACCACGCCGTCAGTGATTTCGCGCCTTGAGAGCGCCGATTACCCCGGCCATTCCTTGAATATGCTCCAACGTGTCGCAACCGCCTTCAATCAGCGAGTCGAGGTGAAATTCATTCCGGTGAAAGTGAAGCCACGCAGCACTGGGGCCACGCGCGAGCAGAGAATCTAGCGATAATGGTGATTCCAAATTTCCGCGATGATATCAAGTCTCATATATCACTATCACGCGGCATAACTGTAACCAATTTTGCAGAGGGAGACAGATTGATTGACGACCTGACTGGATATCGAATTCAAATTGACCGCGATGGCACTGCAGGGCCTTATATTATTGTGTCGCATTCACAAGCAGACAGAGTGCGTAACCTATTCAATCAGGGTGGGGTAACCTTTACCGAGAATCCTAGCAGCCTGTCGGAGAACCTTGTCATAATTTAATGATTGTGTTAAGCTGTGGACTTCCCCCGATAAAATGGACACATAGTTAAGATAGGGTAGCCGCCCTTT
>CAZCFT010000104.1:0-7713 GCA_964498015.1 uncultured Ignavibacteriaceae bacterium | reverse complement strand
ATAGGTCTTGCTGTCATCCTTGCCCAGACCCAGACCCCGTATTGCCAAAGTGCGTACAAAGGGATCGCTGTCGGGTAACCATTCGGCATATAGATCTAATGGTTCTTTCACGCCCATACGAGTAAGTGCATAGAGCGCTGAAATACGCACTGACCTATCGGCGTCAAACCGCCCGATATTGATCAGTTTATCGGCTTTTGATTTTGCGCCGGCACGCCAGAGGGCATAGACCGCCTGCTCGCGCACGCGGGGATCTGAATGGTCAAGATAAGTCGCGATTTCATCGATAATATCGGTCATGCTTGAATCGGTTAATCGTCCCACCGACTGTATTATATATGCAAGTAATCCGGATGAGGCATTATTAGCATTATCTAATAGCCTTGTCGTATATTGTTTTTCTCCGCTCAGACCGATTGCAAAAGCCGCCGTCTGTGAAACCTCGCCGGATTTATCCTCAAGCATCTTGAATAATTGTTCCGCTGTTGAGGGGTTGCCGATTCTCCCGATCGCCAGAGCCGCACGCGATCGAACATCAGGGTCTGAATCTTCAAGAAATCCGACCAGCCGGTCGGTCGCAGTTCGAGTATCCTCATATTCTATGATAGCGGCGATTTTGTCGGCTTTATCACCCTTGAGATTGAAAATGTCATAGTAAAAAACCATGACCGTCATAACAGCGACCAATATTGTAGCCCCCGCAATCCCGGCCTTTTTCATTATCTACCCATTCTGCATTGCCCTCGACATGAGCAAATACTAAGATTCTGCAATTCTATATGAAATTATGGGGGAAATGATAGTCGTCAAGAAAAAAACTGATTGAGCTGATAACGTTAATTTGTGTCTCTGACCGGGGAAAACTTGCGGGCGGATTTTTCGAATGACGGGGAAGTCAGATGTTTAAGATTCTTTTGTGTCCTCTTGAACCCGGACTCATCCAAATTACTTAGCTCTTTTGCGAATTTACCATTTCTGATTAGGGCCAGCGCTTTTTTCATTTTGGCTTTGACATGTTTGTCGATAATAAGCGGCCCGGCCCGCAGCGAACCAAAACGGGCGGCAAACGAAATCCGCTCCAGCATCCCGGCGATTCCGAATTTCTTTATCAGGTCGATAATCAGGTCGAGCTGATAGGCAACTTCAAGATAGGCTTTGTCGGGAGAAAGACCGGATTCAACCAACGTGTCAAAACCGGCCTTTATTAATTGCGACAGGCCGCCGCAGAGAACCGCCTGCTCGCCGAAAATATCCCCAATGGTCTCGTCGGCAAAAGTCGTTTTTATCAGTTTCTTCTTATCTATTCGTAGGGTTTTGACAAGAAAATCGATTGTCTTTTTGGCTTCCCCTGAAAAATTCCGATGAATGGCGTAGAAGTATCCGATCGATCCATCATTCATGAAATTTTCTCTTACCGCAATTCCCGGACTAAGCGGGGCGAGAAGAACAATGTCGCACCATCTCGGCGGCGTCACAATTTTGAAGTGAATCGAAAAACCATGGAGAAACACGAGAGCGCTGCCATGTTTTAGATTTGGCCTGATTTCTTTTTCAAAGACCCGTCCGTGAAGATGATCCGGGAGAGCAAATATGATTATATCGGCTTCGATGACCGCGCTGGAGGCGGCGGTGATATTGTTCATACCGTCGCTAATTGCTTTTCGCCTCGATTTAGATCCCTTCGGCAGACCGATAATTATATTGCATCCGGAGTCTTTGAGGTTAAGCGCCCATGCGCGACCTTGAGAACCGTAGCCGAGAATTGCTATTATCTTGTTTGTCAGCACAAAACAATATATTAGAATTTCTTGTCAAATAAAAGCGAGCGTAATCTTATCCAATCGCTCATAAATATAATGCCCAGCAGGGCGGCTTATTGGCCCTCTCGATTACGGCTCGAAACGGCCGGAAAGAGATGACAGGATGCCATCTTGCGCAATTTTGTGTTGTTGTCTTTGTTACGAAATCTTGAATGCCCCTTCAGTATCAGATATTAGCAGGCCTATTCGTATCTCAAGGCCTCAATCGGACTAAGACGAGAGGCTTTTCGAGCGGGGTAAAATCCGAAAAACATGCCGACCGCCGCCGAGAAAAGAAAAGCCATTAAGACCGAGTAGGCGGAGACGAGGACCGGCCAGCCGGCGAATTTGGCGATGGTACCGGATGCGACCATTCCCAGCCCAATACCTACCGCCCCCCCTATTATGCTGAGCATAATGGATTCTATGAGAAACTGGGTGAGTATATCTTTTCGACGGGCGCCAAGCGACATCCGCAGACCGATTTCTTTCGTTCTCTCAGTGACCGAGACCAGCATAATATTCATGATCCCAATGCCGCCGACGAGAAGTGAAACTGAAGCAATACTTGCCAGGAGAATAGTCATTACTTTTGAAGTGGAAGTTGCCGCGGAGGCGATATCAGATTGAGTTCGAATAGTAAAATCGTCATCCTGCCAATCCTGAAGCCGGTGCCGCAAACGGAGAATATCGGTCACTTCTCTCTGGGCTTGAGGAATTTTGTCTTTGCTGGCTGCCGAGAGTATGATAATCCCAAAATGATCGCTTCCTATCACCTTTTTCTGAACTGTCGAATAAGGCGCAATAATAATATCGTCCTGGTCCATCCCCATCGCATTCTGTCCCTTCTCGCTGAGAACACCTAAAACTTTAAAAGGCAATTTCTGGATTCGAATTGTCTGACCGACGGGATTTTGCCCGGGGAATAGATTCTCGACAACTGTTTGTCCGAGAAGACATACTTTGGTCGCGCCGCGAACATCCTGCTCCGTAAACAATTCTCCCGATGCCAGTTGCCACTCGCGTATCTGGAAAAAATCGATGTTACCGCCCTGGATGGACGTGTACCAGTTGAGGTTTCCGGCCACGACCTGTCGATTGGTCCGGATCATCGGGCTAACGGCGACCACCGATGGAGCTTCCTCACGTATGGCATCTATGTCATTCTCATTCAGGTTTGTTGTCGATCCGGCCCCCTGGCTTACGCCCCCCAAATTTGAGGCCGAAGGAAAAACGGTCAGGATATTTACCCCAAGACTGGCAATTTGAGATTCAACCGCCGTCTGCGCCCCCTGCCCAACGGCAACCATGGCAACCACAGCGGCAACTCCAATAACAATGCCCAGCATCGTAAGAAGGGCGCGTGTCTTATGCCGGAAAAGCGAATCGACAGCCATCCGGATAGTTTCAAGAATAGGAAGCACGATTAATGACCTCCCCGGCCACCCCCCGGCATGCGAGGCGCGAAAGGATTCTGCCCCTGCACGGCCGGTTTACTGGCCGTATCGATTGCGCCTATAATTACTTCGTCTCCTTCCTTGATGTCCGATTTAGTGATCTCGGCATACTTAGCATTCTGAATTCCTTTCATAATCATAACAGGCGTTGGGCGACCCTTGACCAAAGTCCATACGCGATTGCGATTCCCATTTCCACCAGAAGACTTCTGCTCACCGTTAGGCATCCCCTGGGGAGGGCCGGCCGCCATCAACGCATTTTTTCCTTCTTGAGTTCCTCCGCTCTTCTTTTCATCAGCGCTCTGCTCTATCTCAGCGGGGGTGAAACGTAACGCCTGCAGGGGAACACGCAAAACATTATCTCTTCGAGCAACCTCAATAGAGACTGTAGCGGTCATGCCGGGCATGAGTTTTTCCTCAGGATTATCGACATCGATTATGACATTGTAGGTCACGACATTTTGCGAGATTATGGGCGACAAGCGAATCTGGCTGACTTTCCCTTCAAATTGATTATCAGGATAAGCGTCCACGCGAAAAGTGACCGGTTGGTCGACCTTAACGCTCCCGATATCAGCCTCGTCAACGCTGGCTTCCACTTGCATTTTCTTGAGATCATTGGCGATACTGAATAATGTCGGCGCTTGCAAACTGGCGGCCACCGTCTGGCCGACATCAACATTGCGCGAAATCACAACGCCGCTGATAGGCGCCAGGATAGTTGCGTATTTGAGATTTACTTCTGCCCTTTGCAGGCTGGCCTCAGCCTGCTTGAGCCCTGCTTGAGACGATTCATCGGCGGTTATAGCCGCATCCAAATCGACCTGAGAAATAAGGGATTTGGAGAAGAGTTGGGTTGTCCGGTCGACATTTCTCTTCGATTCATTGACTTGGGCGCGAGCGCGATCGACATTGGCCCTCTGTTCATTTACAGAAGCCTGCAGAAAGGTTGGGTCAAGCTGGGCCAGGAGTTGTCCTTCCTTTACGACGGAGTTAAAATCAGCATATAATTTGGCTATCGTGCCGGAGACCTGGGAGCCGACCTGCACAGTCGTTACGGCATTTAGAGTACCGGTGGCGCTGATATTGATAACAATGTCGCCCCGGTCAATTTTTCCAAGATTGTATTGCAAGCCTTTTTTTGAGTTGCTCAGCAGGAAATATCCCCCCGCAAAAATAATCAATAGGGCGACAATCACAATCCAATAGATTTTTGATTTTTTCATTTATTGTTTCCCTGACAAATATAATTCCATGTAAATGACAACCAACTTGTCAAAATCATTCTATCTTATAACAACCAAGTGTAACACAATTTTCCAAAATTCTCTGCCTTATTGATGCGCTTCCAACCTCAAATCTGTGACATGATCTCAAACCGCCATTTCAAAATCCTATTGCATCAATGTTCAATTATTAGACAATCATGATTGCGGGAGGACTAATAGTGTATTCGCCGGGCCAGCGGCATTTCATTTGCGCAATTAAGGCCTCAGATTGATAAAGTATGATTTCGTATTGAATTGCACGATAATTAGATAAAGCCCCATTAGGGGTATATGGAAAGGATGACTTCCATGAGAAAAATGTCAACGGTTTTCACATTAATGGCGGTGTTCTGCATTTTTGTATCGTATGCGGCCGCTTATCCTCCGAGTTACACCGGGAAAATAATTGTCGAGAGTAAGCATGTCCAGCCCGGGCAGGCATTTGCGGTTAAGGTCTCGATTGCCAATAATAATGCCGCTATTTCCTCACTCGTTATCCCGCTGAAATTCAACAGCGCTTTTCTGACTTGCACTTATATTGACTTTACCGGTTCTATAAAGGTCTCCGGGATGACCGAATATCAGACTATCGAAAGCGGGAAAGCAAAAATCTCCCTGATTCCTGATGCGGCTGCTCCGCTACCAGCCATGACCAAAGATTCCGGATTGATTGCGACTCTCTATTTTACTCTTTCGCCCAGCGCCCCGGAAATTGTACTTGAAATTGATTCCCTGAATCGAGATTCAGCTTTTGATTATAATGGCCAGACTCTCCATATGTGGGAACAAGTCCAATTGGCTGATACTCTGGGGATGGTCATCATAATTCCGGAATTTGTCGGGGGCAAGATTATTATTGGAAATGCCACCGGAATTGATGATGATAAGGGGTTAATCGTGCCGGAGAAGATTGACCTATTGCAGAATTTCCCGAATCCTTTCAACCCAATCACGAGCATTTCATTTGCCCTTCCCAACAAGGCGATGGTCGGCCTCGACATTTATAATGTCCTTGGACAGAAAATCGAATCTCTGGCCGGGAAGGAATATCCTGCCGGAAACCATACTGTAAGCTGGGATGCGAGCTACTCCCCCAGCGGAGTTTATTTCTACCGCCTTACGGTCGGGAATGAGACTTTGACCAAAAAGATGATTCTAATGAAATAAATCTTCCTGCTATATTTGCCGATTAAGTATGAGGATAGCCCTGATTTTGGGGATATCCTCATATTTTTTTGATATATATGCAACAGGCAAGCAAAACTGATTCTTTACCGGAACTCAAAAACTACGAGATAATCGCCAGGATTGGTCAGGGTGGCGTGGCCGAAATCTATAAAGCCCGCCAAAAATCCCTTAATCGCTTTGTCGCTATCAAGTTTCTTTTTCATGAGCTGACCACTGATCCGGATATAGTCCGGCGATTCGACCGCGAGGCAGAAACAATCGCCGCGCTGAATCATCCGCATATAGTCCATGTAATTGATAAGGGATTGGTTGACGGGCGCTACTACTTTGTCATGGAATATGTAGATGGGGCGCCATTCAGAGATATTATATACTCCGATGAATACAAGCTTTGGGATAAGCTGGAAATAATTGTGATGGTCCTGAAAGCTCTTGATTACGCCCACAAGAATGGCGTGATTCATCGCGATATAAAGCCGGCAAATATTCTGATTGACAAAAATTGGCATGCTTTTGTAGCTGATTTCGGAATCGCCCAAATTCTTGGTAAGCCGGATTATGATCAAACAAATTCAGATGTTGTGATGGGAACGCTGGCTTATATGTCGCCGGAGCAAAGAGAATCATCCTCAAATGTCGATCTCACCACGGATATTTTTGCGGTGGGGATAATGATATATGAAATACTGGTCGGCCGCAGGCCGGTCGGACGGTTTGCGCTTCCGTCGGAGATCAATCCCCATCTTCCCAAGAAGCTTGATGATATCATCATGCGCTGTATGCAGGAAAATCCAAAGGATCGATATCAGACGGCGGTGGAACTGAAAGATGATATTTTGAATGTCATATCCGGGAAAATTGGCCACAAAACGATTCCTCAGAAGGAGCTGACCGGGGTTGAATCGTTTATAGGGAAGTGCCAGCATCTGGATTCGATAAAAGAGACAAAATATGGTTGTACGGCGCTGGTTGAAAATCGCGAGACGCACGAACTTTATATCATAAAAAAGAATGATAAAAGCTCGGCCGGGTTGAAAGAGGCTAAATTGTTGAGCCAGCTGAAGCACAAGAATATTATCCACATTTTCGGCGCAGGAGGCGATCTGCGTCAGCTGGTTATCATGATGGAATATGCGCGCGGCGGGTCGCTGGCTGATCGGATGGTGAAGACTTACCCATACAACAAAGCAATGGAGATTATATCGCAGGTGGCGGAAGGGCTCGATTTTGCCCACAAGCATAATATTATCCACGGCGATTTGAGACCGTCCAATATTCTCTTTACAAAAGAAGAAAAGGTCAAGCTGACGGATTTTGGTTTCCCGCCCCATTACAACATGATGGAGAAAAACTGGTATACACCCCCGGAGCGTCGTAGCGGCAAACAAGGGGATATATATGCTATGGGGGTCATACTTCATCAAATGCTGTTTGGTAAAAATCCCTCCTATGATAGGGCCGGAAAGTTGTTTTTTGGGGTTTTCCAGAAATCGACTCCAGCTATACTACAAACAATTTTGGGGAAACTGTTGGCCATAAGAACCGCTCATCGGTACCATGCGATTGAGGAATTTCTGTGCGACTGGGAGGAATTCCGGAATAGCATCCAGAGACCGGTCGAATCGCTTGAAAAAGAGAAATCAATAAGCATACATGCCAAGAAAAGGTCATTCAAAATCCTGATTGCCGCGGTGGCGGTGATCGTTGTGATTCTGTTGATATTTATTTTCCTCAAGTAGTCCCTTTAATCAGAATTTGGATAAGGGGATCGCCGCATCCGCAGATACCTGAATGAACGGATTTTGACAGGCGGAAGAGCGTGTCTTTCAACGAGATGCCGAATTTGGGTTCGTTTTTTGAATTTTTTTGGATAGTACAATCGGCAGTGTAAGTTTTTGTGATATATAGGGATATATCACAAGAAAGGGGCGTTTTTGAGTGGGTTTGTTTTGTTTTATTTTTTGGCAATTTTTCTTTCATAATAATCACGAGGCAATAGAC
>CAZCFT010000103.1:2497-7734 GCA_964498015.1 uncultured Ignavibacteriaceae bacterium | reverse complement strand
AAATAGTACAAGTATCCCGAAAACAGGCGCCCAACTCAGTACTCGGCGAGTACAGGCTAACGGCGGCATTATTGGACAGTATCTCCCGCAAAAGCATTGTCTTTTGGAAATACGGGAATGAAGGTGCAGGTATCGACCGAGCTGAAGGCGTCAATCAGATCGCCACCGGAGGCAAACCATTTATTGTAAAGCTGTGTTTCGGAATCGACATCATTGCCGACTGGAGCCTTTTCATAGTTCACGCCGGGCTCTCGATGGCTCATTTCATATTCGTCATCACCACCGGAATTTAGATAAAAGACGCGGTTGCCGTCATAACCGACTATAACTTTCCAATGCAAGTTATAAAAATTATATGATTCTTCCACCAGAACCAAGACCGGCACGCCGGCCTGAATCCAGAGCTTGATTAATTTGATGGATCGCGCCCGGTCGTTATTATTGGCGAGCGATTCGGCGTTGTTGTCGCGGGCATTCATGTCGCTTTCTCCGGCGGCTTTGACAATCTGGCCGGGGAGGCGAGCTCCGTAAGGAATAATAACGAAATCAACATGTTCATGCCAGTAGGCTCCTTTTTTTCGGGCGGGATTGCAGGTATAGGGATGCCAGTAATTCATGGCCGCCGCGAAGCTGAATGCTCCGCAGTAATTGGTTTGCCCCTGAGCGTGCCAGCAAATATCTCCGGGTAGGAGGCAGCGCGCAGGGGGCTGAGGAAAGGAATCTATCAACGTGGGCGGGATATTATCGGCGGGCAACGCCAGCAAGCGGGCGACCAAATTGCAATCATATATATGGCGACTCGTGAAGGCAATGTTGTTGCCGGAGGGAGCGAGTGCGTTAAAGGAGGTTACATACCATGTGCCGTTGGGCGAATCGTGAATCAGGATCAGTTTTGCTTTTATCGACGGCAATTTTGATAAGGTTCCGATCCAGTATGGGTGATTGCTGTCTTTGGAGAAGTTCACGAGTGAGACCGGGGGATCCGGCTTTGCTCCGATTGTGGTCGCGTCCCGCCACTTTTCCTGATTCATTTTTTCCCGATGATCGGTGTAATTTGACCAGACTATTTTGCCGGGGGAAATCGGCCCGGAATATCCGATTGAATAGTTTTCGGTCCATTGAGCCATGCGGACATCATCAGGACGCACGCCATCGACGGGAACGCCGTCAACTGTCACCCAGTCTTTTTGCGCCCATATATCAACCTGCATCTCCACATCCTGACCGCAGGGGATAATCAGAGGTCCAACAAGGGGCAGTCCACTGCCGTCTTTTTTGAATCGGCCCGGCACGTCGGTGGTAAATAAGTCATCACGATGACTGCAGTAGAACCAGGCCTCGCGGCCGCAGTCGATTGGCAGGGGGGATTTGGTGTGTGGGTTGCAGAGTTTGCCATCAATGGCGATATATCGACGGCTGTCCGACATCTGGAGCGCGTCACCCTGATAAAAAGCGACATAAACTTGAACAGAATGAAGAGGAATATAGGTAGTCGACCCCGGACGATCGGGAACTTTGATAACGGGAATAGATTGAGGATGCACATGCGAATGTACCGGAAGGTAAATGCGGTCATATAAATCCTTTCCATATAGGAGACACTTATCCTCAACGCATTTGCCTTTAGATGAATGGCAGTCCAGGCGCGGCTCTTCACCCTCATCGAAAAATAGGATTTCGACCCGACGGTTTATCCGGCTACGATATTCATCTTTTTTAGCCTCTTCGATTGGCCAGTTTTCACCGCAACCGACGACCGGTTTTTTGGGGTCAATCCATTTGATTGCCTTGCGGTATTTGTCAAGCTCTGATTCGGATACCTCGAGCATCGACGCCAGCTTGCGCTGATAAACATCGAAAAATGCCCCCCATGTTTCTTTACCGACCACGCCGTCAACTTTTATCTTACGACCGAATTCCGGCTCAAAATTCGTCTGAAAATTTTTGGTCGCTTTATGGGTCTTACCTTCGATTTTTCCATCAATACCCTGGGGGTCGCAATCCATCGTCGGATATTCACGATTAACCCAAGTCAAAATTTGCTGAATATCTTTATTTTGGTGTTTTTCTTCGGATATCGCCGCCCATTCATCTCTTTTGTTCATGATCATAAACCAGACGGATTTACCCCGCATCTCAGACAGTTTGATATTGTAACTGGGTTTTCCGGAAGTATCGGTATGCCCGGCGATAAGAGTTTTCTGTTTTGGAAACTCCTGGGCCCGAATCATGACGGTTCTGATTACGTCAAGGCCGCTTATCCGTTCCTGATCGGTGTCCTGCGCTTCATCCGGTGAGGATTCATATTGTTCAGGAAGCAGTACGGCGCTGTCGTGCCGGAAATTGAGATCCTCCATTTCAATAATATATAATTTGGCAAGACCGCCCAGCGAGACGGTAAACGATTTTCCGGTTGACAGAGGAATTCCCATGCGGGCGGCTGTAAGAGACTTGATCAAATCAATAGGGGTTGCCATGTATTTATTCCTTCAATAATAATGGAATATAACGCATTAAAACAGTCCACAAATCAATTTATTTCAAGAATCTGCAAAAGAGAGAATTCATTCATGTATTTGGCCGTTGAAACTTTATGAAATTATACGTCCGAAATCTTTTTACAAGAGATTATTTTCTGCCGGGTTTGTTGAAGACGCAGTCCATAATGATTAATCGAGGCAAATATGAATATGTCTGGAAGGGGGTTACTGAAGCCGCTTAAGAAGGTCGTTGGTTCATCCCCAAGTCAATTCCCTGTCGTGAATTGACTTGGGAATGCCACGGAGGCCAGGCGGTTAGTCCGGCGTCGGGCGGCGAGTCAAGAAAAGGGTCATTTCTGTCGAAAATCTGTTTATAAAACAGAAATGTATCATTAATGAGGAAACGCTATGTCACTATTGATTGAAGTAATCGAATGGGTTGACCCAACCGGCGAGGAGATGATTCATCGAATACCGCAGGAGGGTTCGGCGGATTTTAAGCTGGGGGCTCAGTTAATTGTGCGCGACAGCCAGACGGCGATGTTTTTCAAGGACGGCCATGCCGCCGATTCGTTCACAGTTGGGCGGCATACCTTGACAACGCTTAATATCCCGATATTAACAAGGCTTCTGGCCTTTCCGTTTGGTTTCAATTCGCCATTCCGGGCAGAAGTATATTTTGTCAATCTAAAGGTATTCACGAATCTAAAATGGGGTACCAAGCATCCGGTCACTTTTAAGGACAGCAAGCTGGGACTGATTCGCCTGCGCGGACATGGAGCTTTTACTTTCCGGATCGATAAGCCGATGCTGTTTCTGAATTCCATCGTCGGACGGCAGGCAAGATATACGACAGATGACATTCAGGATTATCTGCGCGATTTGATTATTGCCCGTATGAATGACCTTCTCGGAGAGACACTTGACACTATTTTGGATTTGCCCGCCACTTATACTGAGCTGGCGGCCAAGTTTAAGGAAGTTGTCAGGGTCGAATTTGAGAAGTACGGTCTTATGTTGGTCGATTTCTTTATTTCATCAATAACTCCTCCGGAGGAAGTATCGCAGATGATCGACCAGCGCTCAGGGCTTGAAGCGGTCGGCAATCTTGATAAATTTCTGAAATTCGAGATGGCGAGAGGATTAGGAGTATCAAATGGCATGGCTTCTGCCGGAGCCGGAATGGGAATGGGCGCCGGTGTCGGCGTGATGATGCCGGCGATGCTGAGCAAGGTATTTTCGCCGGAACAGACAGAGTTGAAAAGAGAGCCGATACCGACGGTGACCTGTCCGAAATGCCATACCGACACGCCGGAGCAGTCGCGCTATTGCTATCGATGCGGCCATCAGATGTTTACGCAGAATATCTGTCCATCGTGCAGTAAGGAACTTCCGAGCGAGGCGAGTTTCTGCATGTTTTGCGGGTTCCGGCTTGATGCCAAAATGAAATGCCCACATTGCTCGGCGGAGATAATACCCGGGTCGAAATTCTGCGGTTCGTGCGGGAAGTCTGTGAAAGATGATGCAGACAACAAGACCCAAGGCTAAGAGCGGTTTTTACATTGGGGTCTCCTGCCCGGCGTGTGGCGGGGAACTGGAGCTGGAAGAGAACTTCTTCGTGCTGACCTGCAGTCATTGCGGGTCAGCCCTGAGAATAGTACGGCCAAATATTCCGCCGGCGTATTTGATTCGAAGCAAAATCCCCCGTACGGAAGTACGGTTTCATCTCGACCATTATCTCAAAGAAAATAAGCTCCCTCTGAGCGATTCGGGATTGGAGATTAACGCACTCTATTATCCTTACTGGAAAATTGACGCTATCGTTCTGAAATTGCGGAATCGGGTTGAGGAACGGCAGGTTGTGGAAGAAGATTCCTATAATTCGTATGGAGGCTGTCAATCAGAAACGATAGTTAAGCAAAGAAAAACCGATATTGCCTTGGCGCCGTTCATGACTACCCTTGCGGCTGGGGAGCCCCGCGATGATATTCCATATTCGATCGGAATGAGGGCGGAATATATCAAAATGGAGCCGTTTTCCAGAGAGCATCTGGAAGAGAATTTTGAGTGTTTTCCGGTGTTGAAATCATGGTCTCAGGTCGAGACGGCTCTTTCCAAGGATATCGCCATACTGGGGAATATCAATCAGGCTGATTTCGGCAGGAACAAGACGGAGCTATTTAATCCAATAGGTGCGCTTATTTATTTTCCATATTTTCTGATTGATATTTCAAGAGGCGGGAATTTACATAGAATAATAATTGATGGGATCACGGGACGGGTTCTGAACGATGGCGTACATTACGAAATGCCGGAAGAATCCAAATTGCCTGAAACAACGCCAATCGAACTTGGCAAATTGGGTGTGGAACTGCACCGTTGTAATAATTGCGGACTTGATCTCCCGACGGAGCAGGCTTATGTTTACATTTGCCATAACTGTCATCAATTGGTACAACTTGAGCGACATGCTCTTCTGAAGTCGGAGATAAGCGCGGTAGCTCCTGTTTCCGCCGCCAAAGATGAGCGATATTTTCCTTTCTGGAGGCTTCGATTGCCGGAAGGATCGGCAAGGAAACTGCAAATTCTTTTCGGCGGGATATACCAGTCTGATTTTCTCGTTGTGCCAGCGTTCAAGTCTGCCAATTTTGAAGCGATGTACCGTCTGGCGAAGCGAATATCGGCGGCCTCGGCAAAGATAAACTCGATTCCAATCGAGGAATTCGAGGATAATTATGCGGCGGTGACAGTCGGGCC
>CAZCFT010000103.1:0-2397 GCA_964498015.1 uncultured Ignavibacteriaceae bacterium | reverse complement strand
GAAAAGACACCCTCAAGAATCCCTTCTTGCAAAAGGAATTCTTTGGGGGGGGCGCTACCCGGTCGTGCTTGAAAGGAGACCCAGAAATCAGTAGCTGATTTGCACTTACAAACTATTTTCTGGGTTCCCAATCAAGTCGGGAATGACGTTTTATGTCGCCATGTGACCGAGAGAGATTCTTCCTTGCTCCATTCATGCTCTTATCATATCTATCCCGCGTACGCGGGAATACAGAAAAGATTGTCAAAACCTCCGCCGTTGGCGGACAAAGCAGGGGTTTTGACCTACAAAAATATTTTCCCTTGCCGATATTGTATAATGTGATAAATGGAGGATTTGATATGAAGAGAATGTTGATTATATCGTTTCTGCTCTTATTGACGGCGCCGGTGCATGCTGTTAGCGGCATATCTTTTGGCGTGAAGGGCGGGATGGCGCTCAATTATGACCAAGCGGGCCTGTCGATAGGGGATTTCAGCGCCAAGAAAATGAATCTTGCGGGCGCACAGGTGCGTATTACTACGATTCCGATGATTGATTTGATTCTGTCGGGCGATTATGCCTGGAAGAATAACAGCTATAATTTTGCGGGGCAGAATTTCGATTTGAAGATGCATGATCTTTCTTTCAATGCCACTTTGGTACATCCTTTCAAGTTTCCGGCGGTGTCTCCTTATGTCGGCGGGGGAATAGGGAGTCATCATCTCAGCTTTGATTATGTCAGTCCGCTCAGCATGTCACTTTCCGAGAATGGAATCACAATTCCGGGGACGGAAACAAGAACGGGGTATCATCTGGTCGGTGGCGTGAATATCGGCATTCCGGCTTTTCCGCTTGGCTTTGGGGTTGAGTATCGGTTGAACTGGATTGATACACCCGGCTCAGTAACAAAATATAACAGCCTGACATTCGGGATAAATTTTAGTCTCCCATAGGCGGGCATAGTATAGAATCAGGGTCGGGGGTCGGCCTGATCTTAAATACCCCGAGTCCCAATCGGGGTATTTTTTTATCTGATTGATTTTTCAGGGTCAAGAGTATATCATCTATGGCGGAAGGAAATCCTGTCCAAGGAGGTCAAGAATGATTTCATATAGCAATTCCAAGCTGAATACATTTCAGAACTGTCCCCGTCAATATAAATTCGCCTATATTGAAAAACGTGCGGTGGAAAAACCGGTCAGTGTCGAGGCTTATCTTGGGGATGCGGTTCACCGGACCTTAGAGAAATTATACACTCTCAAGATGAACGCACGGCTTCAGCCTCTGGAAGAGACAATCGATTTCTACCGCAAAATATGGGAAGGCCCGGATCGGAATAATATCAAGGTCACCAGAGACAATCTTGGCGTCGATGATTATATCAGAGTCGGCGAGAATGCGCTCAGAAAATATTATGAGACTTATGCTCCATTCGAGGATGGTATAGCGCTGGATTTAGAGAAGAAATTTTCATTTCCGCTCGACAATGAGGGGAGATTTAGTATATCAGGAAAGATCGATAGAATCAGCCGCCGACTTGACGGTGTGGTGGAAATAATCGATTACAAGACGAAAGCCTCGATTCCGACCCAGCAGAACCTTGATAATGACTCTCAGATGGGACTGTACTGCCTGGCGACCAAATATCTCTGGCCGGATTTCGATAAGATCGAATTAAAGCAGATATTCCTTCGCCATGGGGTGTCGCTCAAGACAATGATGAATGAAGAGAAGCTGGAGGAAATAAAATACCAGGCCTTTCAGAGGATTCTTGAGATTGAGCAGGCCAGAAGGGATGATAATTTTTCTCCCAGGGAATCGGCGCTATGCGATTGGTGTGTCTATTACGAATTATGTCCGGCCAAGCGGCATGGGTTGGCGCTGGAAAAGGAAATTGATCTTGAGCTTGATGCAGAATCGGGCAAAGAGCTGGCCCGGAAATATCTGGAATTGGATCGCCGGATAAAGCTGATGGACTCCGAAAAAAGGGCCTTGCGGGAAGATGTAATCAGATTTTGTGAAGGGGCGGATGTAACCGCACTTGAGGCGCCCAACGGCTCGTTGAAAATAAGGAAATCAGTGTCACAGGTATTTCCGTCAAAGTCGGATGATGAGAAGGCTTATATGGAGATTTCCTTTTTGGTCAGGGAGGCGGGAATTGAGGAATGTCTCAAGCTTGACCAGAATGTTTTATATAAGGAATTCTATGCCAAAGAAAAGCTTCCTCATGAACTTAATGAGAAATTGCAGGAATTCTTAAGGGAAAAGCGGGAATATAGGCTGATATCACGGCATGAAGAAGCGGCGGAGGAAGGGGAGTGTTGAAAAACCCATCTTGTCCGGCATAAGGCCGGACTTACAACCCGTCAAAAGCCGGATTTACAACTATGGCATGGTGGCGTATTCGTGTCCGGC
>CAZCFT010000102.1:0-7810 GCA_964498015.1 uncultured Ignavibacteriaceae bacterium | reverse complement strand
CATAGTCGGCCAATGAAAAATAATACTTTCAAAATACTGTGGATATCGTATATTCTATGTGAATCGAAGGAAATTACTGTCTGATTTGGGCGCTAATGATTAAGGAACATGCCGACAGTGATCGCAAATGTATAATAATACAACTAAATAGACCTTTCTTAGATTTCGTTGTAAAATAATCAAGATAAAGGAGTTAGGAATATTGTACTGCTAATGCTGTAATAAAATGGTCTTAAGTTTTGTACCTGTGCCTACCGATTAATGAAGTAGCCGCCTGTGTGAGCGAAACTTAGACGCCGGCAACCAGACGCATACAAGGGCACAAGAGATGCAGATGGAGTCTGCATAAAATGGAAAGGGTACTGTACAAGATGAATTTGCCATTGGTAACTTCGGTAAAGCAGGAAAGTACAATTATCACCCAAGAGCGCAACGGACGCCGCTTGATTTTTATTCTTCTTTATTTGCTATCGCTGGGTCTGCTGATCTGGTGTTTTGCGGATGGCTATTCGTATTATACGACTCCCTTCGCACAACGCCCTCATCATCCGGACTACCGAGCCCTTCGACCCGCCGGTTCCCGGGGGCTCATATACGGAATCACCGGAGCGTCGATGATGATTTTGATGTTGGTTTACTCCATTCGGAAGCGGTCGCGGCGGATGGGACGATCGATTTCCCTGAGGAGTCTTTTGAATTTTCATATCTACCTCGGAATTGTCGGGCCGCTATTTGTCGTTCTGCACACGTCGTTTAAGGTACAGGGGATGGTGGCGGTTAGCTTTTGGTCGATGGTCGCAGTGGCGCTGAGCGGCTATTTTGGACGCTATCTATACTTGCAGATTCCCCGAAATATTCAGGGTAATGAGCTGACGCTTCAAGAGATAACCGAGACTGACAAAGACATTACAGAGAAGCTGAAGACGCGGTTTCAGCTCAAAGACACGGATATGAATAGGGTCGATACCCTCTTCGAGAATTTCACAACGGTCAGGCGAAGCGGCTTGGGAGCTTTGATGGGCCTGATCCAGGACGATTTGATGCGTTGGCCAATGAAGTATAAGATCAAGAGAAGTATGGCCCGCATCTTGCCACTGCCCAGCAATCAATTCAACGCGCTTTTTGCGATTTCTTTTCGCCGCGCGCTCTTAAACCGTCGCATCCAAACCTTATCACGGATGCAGCGTTTTTTCCATTATTGGCACGCCGTGCATAAACCGGTAGCAATCGTTATGTATCTTATCATGTGCCTTCATATCGGAATTGCAGTGTGGACCGGTTATGCCTGGGTGCATTGATAGAAAACAGTTGCAATGGCCGGCTTTACTGCTGATGCGGCGCGAACTGCCGACGATCTTGGCTGTAATTCTTCTGGCTACGCCATTGCGAGCTCAACTCTCTCCGGGCGATCTGCATAAATCTCATGCCTTCCTTGAGGGAGTAAAGGACTGCACAAAATGCCACGGTTTCGGAAGCAAACTGGTCGTCGATAAGTGCCTGGTCTGCCATCGCCTGATTGCGCGCGAAAGGCAGTCCGATCAGGGTCTGCACTCGCGAAGCGATTATCGCGAATGCCAGCTATGCCATGTGGAACATCAGGGTCGTACGTACGATCTGGTTTATTGGGGAAACGGACAGGAGCATTTTGACCATATGCAAACCGGTTACAGACTGGAAGGAAAGCATGCCGCGCTGAGTTGCCGGCTCTGCCATCAGGAAAAATATATCAGAGACCGGGTGGTTCTGGAGACAGATAAAATTGATATGAAGCGCACTTTCTTTGGGCTTGATTCGGCTTGCGCTGCCTGCCACATTGATGGTCATCGCGGACAGCTCTCGCCTCTATGCAACAATTGCCATGGCATGGCGGGATGGAAACCGGCATTACAATTTGATCACACTAAAGCGCAGTATGTTCTGGTTGGAGAACACAAACAGATACCATGTGTAAAATGCCACCCGATGATTACAGACAATCGGGGCAGTGATGATAAAGAATTTGCGAAATATAAGGATATCCGTCATAACCAATGCCTTGATTGTCATAATGATATCCATAAAGGTAAACTGGGGAACATCTGCGAGAGTTGCCACAATGCAGAGGGATGGAAAGTTCTGCGGGATGCAAAATTTGACCATAATCGCACAGGCTATCGGCTCGAAGGGCGCCATCTGGCCGTGACATGCGACAAATGCCATCCGGCACGAAAACCAATGGGTGGACTTAAATTCGCCGCCTGTACTGACTGCCACAGCGATTTTCACAAGGAAGAGTTTGCAGGTCGGGAAAAGAAAGGCGCGTGCGAGGAGTGCCATGCGGTCGAAGGATTTGCTCCGGCCCAGTTTGTAATGGCGCAACATGATAAGACCAGTTATCCGCTCAAGGGGGCTCATCGGGCCGTTTCCTGTGCGGCATGCCACATGCGACCAGGAATCAATCACAAGGGAAAGCAATACAAGTTTGAATTCCCGACGACCAAATGCCTGAATTGTCATAAGGATCCTCATAATGGCGAATTGAAAAAATACGTAGACGCCAGGGGATGCGAGTCATGTCACGTTGAGACAACATGGCGACAAGTGGCGTTTGATCACGGATTGACAGCTTTCGCGCTCGAGGGTAAGCATCTAACGACTTCCTGCTTGAAATGCCATACTCGGAAAAACGCGAATGATCTCAAAGCAACCCTGATATTTGTGGGGGCGAAAAAAATGTGCCAAGATTGCCACGACGACATACACCGGGGCCAATTCGCAAAAGCTCCTATACTTCCATCGCCGCCAACAAATTCGGTCGATTGCGGAAGGTGCCATTCCGCTCGCAGTTGGCAAGCATCGACTTTTAGCCATGACAGAGATTCGCGTTACAGACTCGAAGGAGCGCACAAACATGTGCCTTGTAAGAAATGCCATTTGTCTAAGTCCAATAGCAATGCCCAATGGGTGATCTACAAGCCGCTTGATGTCGAGTGCGCCTCATGTCATTCAGAAACAAAATCGCTGAAAGGATTGGGTCGGTCATGAGACAATTGATTCTCCTTGTGGCGTTGAGCGTCATTTGCGCCGTAGTAGTCGCCGTCCAAGCGTCAAACACTAATCCCCATGGGAAACTCAAATGGGATTGTCAGGATTGTCATACGCCGGAATCATGGTCGGCCCTGAGAAAGCCCATACAATTCGATCATGACAAGACCGGTTTTTATCTTGCTGGAGCGCACCGTGCCGCGCAATGCATCGGATGCCACAAGAACCTGCTTTTTAATCATGTGGGAACGGCCTGCAATGATTGTCATGCTGATAATCATGGAGGTCAACTTGGTCCGACCTGCGACAACTGCCACACGCCGCAGGATTGGCAGGGATGACGGCGATCATGCAACTGGCGGCGTTTGCCGGACCGTTTGAAAATGGTTATAATTATTCCATCCGCGTTAATGAAAACCCGTGGGGTGGCGGCATGATCGGGTTGGCGTACGGAGTTTATCTGTACAAGGTGGCCGGCACGGACGCTCCCAGAAACAACCGTTGGCTGGAAATGTCAGCTCAAACGAATATAGGAATTCATAACTACCTCAGCGGCCTGGTGCAGTTTGGCAACGGCGACGATATCAATGGTATTCGCATTCAGGCTGAATTGGGTTATCGATTTTAATGAGACAATAAGCAATGAGTATTGAACAGATTCTTATCTGGACTGGCGTTGCGGCTCTATCGTTGGCGGTTTTGATTCCGTCTGTTATAAATTTTGCCAAGACGCGCCGCCTTATGGAACGTCGCAAACAGGAAGCGATAGCTATGGGCTTCAGTCAGCCTCGGGCGCAATACCCTTTTATCGACCGTGGGTCATGTATCGGCTGCGGATCCTGTGTAGCGGCCTGCCCCGAGGGTGATGTATTGGGCGTAGTCTGGGGCACGTCCGAGGTCATCAATGGCCAGCGTTGTGTGGGTCATGCTTTGTGTGAATCAGCCTGCCCGGTCGGGGCGCTGAAAGTAGGCCTGGGGGATATTAGAAGCCGTCCGGATATCCCGATTTTAACCGAATGCAACGAGACCACTGTTCCGGGAATTTTCATTGCGGGCGAGCTGAGTGGACTTTCACTGATACGCCATGCGATTAGGCAGGGCCAAATCGTTGTTGATGAAATCGCCCGGCGAAAGATATTGCCTACCGGCGGCGATGCGGTCGATGTCCTAATTGTCGGCGCTGGTCCGGCCGGTTTGAGCGCCGCGCTGACAGCCTTACAGAGCGGGCTCTCATATATCTTACTCGAAGAGAGGGCGCTTGGTGGAGCGATTCTCCATTATCCCAGGTCCAAACTGGTTATGACTCAGCCGGTCGAAATACCGCTTTATGGGTGGCTCAAAGAGGAAGAATACTTGAAAGAACAACTCCTCGTTATCTGGCAACAGATAATGCAGAAATTTCATCTTAATATCCGCGCCGGGGAACGAGTTGAATCTGTCTCTAAGACTGCCGACTTGTTTGAAGTAAAAACGCAACAAAGACAGTACTACTCGAAAAACATCGTTTTGGCATTGGGACGTCGCGGTACGCCCCGAAAGCTAAATGTTCCCGGCGAGGAACAATCCAAAGTCATTTATCAACTGGTTGACGCACAGTCATACACAAACAAACTTGTTCTGGTTGTTGGGGGCGGTGACAGCGCCGTCGAAGCGGCTATTGGCCTGGCAAATCAGCCCGGGAACACGGTGACAATTTCCTACCGCAAAAGTGGTTTCCTTCGGGTGAAAAAGAGAAACGAAATCAAAATTACTAAATTGATCGCTGGAAAAAATGTTCAGCCGATATTCGATTCCCAAGTTCTCGAGGTCTTGGAAAATTCCGTAATTCTTGCCACCAACGCTGGCCGGATTGAAATTCCAAATGATTTTGTAATCGTGCAAATCGGCGGCATTCCGCCGTTTGAAATGCTGAGGAATATGGGCATTGCCTTCGGCGGGGATGCACTGACCATTCCTGAGGTCGAGGCCCGCATCGCGACGAGCAAGTTAGCCAGGACTATTTGACCGTTGTCCCAAAATCAAAGTATCCCATAACAATAGCTCCGCCGTCACATGAAGTCATTGCACTGGCACAGACGACGGGCAGGTCATTTTCAATTCTAACTATCGCCTCCACCGCAAGAACCAAGAGTGATTTCCCAAAAAGAATAATTTTCCAAAACTATGCTCTATTTTAAGCGTTCAAGAATCGACGGCAAGTGAAGAAGATCCTCAGTCCGGGGAACAGACTGAGAAGTTTCAGCCTTGGCTGATCCGCTGGGGCGGAATTGTCATGTTTTCTGTTAGCCTACAAGTTGATTTTCTGCCGTTTGCCTTGACTTTGAGTATGGCTGTTATTATTATTTACAAAGATATAATGGGATTTTTTTGGACACCCATGATTTTTGGTGGAAAAGCCGAAAAGGCTATTACATTGGGATACAATAACTTATTGATGCGAAAGTGGCGGAATTTGGTAGACGCGCTGGACTTAGGATCCAGTCCTTCGCCGGGTGGGGGTTCAAATCCCCCCTTTCGCAGGTAACTTTTTATAGAGGAGATGGCGTTGAAGTCGTTCATAAAGCATTCGGACGGATTAGTTCGAGAAATTGAAGTAGAGATTCCGACAGAAAAAGTTGACGCTACATTTGCTGAGTATTATCACAAATATCGTAAAGATGTTCGTGTCCCGGGTTTCCGTCCGGGAAAGGCCCCCTTATCTATTATTAAATCCAAATTCAGCGACGCTATTCTTGAGGATGTCTTGGATGAATTAATTCGATCCACTTTTCCTCAAGTGATTAAGGACAACAGCCTTGATATTGCCTCTCGACCGACTTTCCCCAATCATGAACTACGAGAAGGTACTCCTCTCAAATACACGATTAGATTGGAAGTAATGCCCAAGATTGATAGCGTCGTCTTCGAAGGTTTGCGGCTCCCCAAAGAAGAGATCCAAGTGGCCGACTCTGAGGTTGATGACGTGGTGGAGCGCCTCAGAAAACAGAACTCCCAAATTGAGCGGGTTGATCGCCCCGCGAAGATAGCTGATATCCTCAAGATCAATATGAAGAAATTGGAGGACCCTGAGAATGTCCTTAAGAAAGATGAATTCAATGATATTGAAATCGACCTTTCAAGCGGCCTGACGGTCAAGGAATTCAGAGAAGGGCTGGCAGGCGCAGTAGCGGGTGATGAGCGGGAAATCACCATTAATTACCCGGCGGATTATTCCGATGATCGCTTTGCCGGAAAGATGCTGAAATATTCTTGCCATGTTTTGTCGGTCAACGAAAGAATCCTTCCCGAGATTTCGGATTTCTTCGCCAAGCAGATGGGAAAATTCGAAACCATGCTGGAGCTTCGCCTTCGAATTCGCGAGGATATTAAAATTCAAAAGGAAGCCAATCGCTTGAAGTGGAAAAAAGGCGATATTACTCATCAGATTCTTGACAAAAATCCGCTGATCGTCCCCGAGGGGATGATTCAAAATTATATGGAGAATCTTATTGAAGATTTCAAGAAAAGCTATAAGGATTTCGATGAGAAAGCCATTCGGGAACAGTACCGCCCAACTGCGGTTAACGCCATAAAATGGCATCTGCTGTCGAACCGATTAGCCGAATTGGAAAAGATTGAAGTTTTGCCGACGGATACCGAAAACTGGATAAAAGGTTTCGCCGAGAAATATCAAATGGATATTGAGAAGGCTCGGGAAGTTCTCTCGAAATCTGGGCGAACCCAGGAAATAAGAGATTCCATTCTTGAGGATAAAATCTTTGATTTTCTCCTCGGCAAGGTAACTTATCTTCCTGCAGATAAACTGAAAAATACGGACAATAAGGACACCCTTCAAGAGGAAAAACAGGAACTATAGTATCAAGGAGGAATGATAGATGTTAATACCAATGGTGGTTGAGCAGACAGGACGGGGCGAGCGGGCATATGATATTTATTCCCGGCTCTTGAAAGACAGAATTATTTTCATTGGCGCTCCGATTGAGGACCACTTGGCCAATCTGGTCATAGCGCAATTGCTCTTCCTTGACGCAGAGGATCCCGAAAAAGACATCTTCATATATATCAACTCGCCAGGCGGTTCGGTTACTGCCGGATTGGCGATATACGATACCATGCAATTTGTCAAACCGGATGTTGCCACTACCTGTATGGGTCTGGCCGCCTCGATGGGATCATTTCTTCTGGCGGCCGGCGCTAAAGGAAAAAGGGCGGCTCTTCCCAATTCGAGAATCATGATTCACCAGCCGATGGCCGGAACCCAGGGACAGATTAGCGACATCGAAATCATGACCAAGGAATTCAGTAAAACCAAGATACGTTTAAATGAACTGCTTGTCATCCACACCGGTCAACCAATAGAGAAAATTGAGAAAGATACCGACCGGAATTTCTTCATGTCCCCTCAGGAAGCAGTTGATTATGGAATCATCGACAAGATTTATGAATTTAAGCGAAAAGAAAAGAAAGCATAGGGGGTTGACGATTGGCCAGAAAAGATCGAAATGACGGCTACAACGATGATGAACCTCCTCACGGTCTTCAACACCGTTGCAATTTCTGCGGGAAATCAGCCTCTAAAGTAAAGAGACTCTTTGCCGGGTATGAGGCTTTCATCTGCAATGATTGTGTCAATCTCTGCCGCGATATATTAATATCTTCCCCTATCGAAGGCGAAGACGACGACGCTTTCGAACTTCCCCGCCCTGCCGAGATCAAGGCTTTTCTTGATCAATATGTCATCGGTCAGGAAGAGACCAAAAGGGGCGTGGCAGTGGCCGTTTATAAT
>CAZCFT010000101.1:0-7948 GCA_964498015.1 uncultured Ignavibacteriaceae bacterium | reverse complement strand
TGTAAGAGAATAAATTATGAAATATTATGAGAGACAATTCATTTTTATTCGGGGAGATGGCCTGCGGAAATTCCGCAGTGAAAATTGTTATGGAAACTCCGCGCTACTTATGCCGAATGAGAACCTCTGATATAAATCCAAGAATAAATCAATTGCGGCTATTGTTTGAGCTTTTGGTTGAGTCCGGTTCACCTTTGAGGTTGCCGAGGGAAACGGCGGCGGCTCTTTGTTCAGCTTCCTTTTTTGACTGTCCGATACCGATTCCGGTGATTTTGCCGCCGGTGCGCGCGGCGATTTTGAAGGTCTTATCATGATCGGGGCCTTCCTCCGAAATCACTTCATAGTACGGCGCCGGTTCGCCTCGACCTTGAAGGTACTCAAGCAATTCCCCCTTATAATTTCGCTGGGAAGAATCGGCCAGGAACTCCTCTTTGCGCGAAATAATAATCTTATAGACAAACTCTCGGGCCTCATTCCAGCCGCCGTCAAGATAAATGGCTCCAATGACAGCTTCCAGAACATCGGAAATCATGGAATTGCGATTCCGTCCTCCCGACTTTTCCTCTTCGCCCGAGACGAAAATTAAATTATTTAATCCACTGTCCCGACAGACAATCGAAAGAGCCATTTCATTGACCAGAAAAGCTTTGGTTTTGGTGAGATCGCCCTCATCATAATCAGGATGAGAATTATAGAGATATTCCGAGACGATCGCGCCAAGAATGGAATCACCCAAATACTCCAGTCGTTCATATGATTGGGCAGAATTGCCCAGCGTTCGGGCATAGGAACGATGCGTAAGGGCTTCCGAAAGATATTTATGGTTTTTGAAACGGTATCCCAGAATATGGCAGAATGTATCAGCCAGAGCCTCACCGGCTCGATCGCCAGGTGTTCCAAAAATGCTTTTTAATATACCAAGAAAACCCACGGCTATAGGCGACCGTCTAAGCGACGGCCAATGATTGACACGTTATGACCGCCAAATCCAAAGGAATTGCTGAAGAAGATATCGAAGTCCAAATCGCGCGCTTTATTGGGGATATAATCAAGATCACATTCCGGGTCAGGGTGATCGAGGTTTATTGTCGGATGCACTTTGCCGGCCTGAAGCGATTTAATAGATGTCACCAATTCCAACGCGCCGGCGGCGCCTAATAAATGGCCGACCATTGACTTGGTGGAATTAATCGGAATTTTATAAGCATAATCCCCAAAGACAGACTTGATAGCTTTGGTTTCAGCGATATCACCCAAAGTCGTTGATGTACCATGACTGTTGATGTAGCCGATTTCCTCCGGCCTTATCTTGGCATCTTTAATAGCATTGGACATCGCCATCTGCGCGCCACTGCCGTCAGGAAGAGGAGCGGTTATATGATAGGCATCGCAGGTCATTGCGGCGCCGATGATTTCGGCGTAAATTTTTGCCCCCCGAGCTTGGGCCGATTCCAGAGACTCCAATACCACAACAGCAGAACCCTCGCCCATAACAAATCCGTCCCGATCCCGATCAAAAGGGCGAGAAGATTTTTCCGGTTCGTCGTTACGCGTGCTCAAGGCCTGAGCTGAACAGAATCCCGCCAGTGATGTCGGCGTAATTGTGGACTCCGTCCCGCCGGTTATCATAATATCTGATTCGCCTCGTTGAATAATCCGAAAAGCATCGGTAATGGCATGCGACGAAGAGGAGCAGGCGGAGACAGTGGCGTAATTTGGTCCCCTGAAGCCAAACCTCATGGCGACCAATCCGGCGGACATATTAATAATCATCATGGGAATAAAAAAAGGAGAGACTCGGCCGGGACCGGAATCGAGAAGAATCTGATGTTGCTTTTCAAATGTGGCAATACCGCCAATTCCGGAGCCGATAATGACTCCCACCCTATTCAGATCAATCTTGGATAAGTCCAGACCCGAATCATCAATTGCCATCTGGCTGGCGGCGATGGCGTATTTCTCGGAAAGATCCATTCGCCGGGCCTCTTTTTTGTCAAGGTATTTGGTCTCATCCAGATCCAAGACCTCAGCGGCAATCCTGGTCGAATAGCCGGACGCATCAAATCGGGTAATAGTCCTGATTCCGCATTTTCCCGCGAGTACGGCCTGCCAGTAGTCATCAAGATTGCATCCGAGGGGTGAGACTACCCCCATGCCGGTTACGACTGTTCTAATGGCTTTCATTTAAGAGGGACTCAATCAGAGGCGATCACTTGGCATGTTCTTTGATGTATTTGATGGCGTCGCCGACCGAAGCGATCTTCTCCGCATCCTCATCGGGGATTTCGAGTTTGAATTCCTCTTCCAGAGCCATGATCAGCTCGACCGTATCCAGCGAATCGGCGCTCAAATCCTCCACAAATTTGGCTGATTCGGTCACCTGGGAAGCATCAACTCCAAGCTGTTCGACAATAATATCCTTTACCTTCTGTTCAATTTCAGCTGACATTAATAACTCTCCTTAGTTTATGAGTTCCAGGATGTTTCACATTAAGAGGCCGCCATCCACCCCTATTACTTGTCCGGTAATATAGGAAGCATCGTCAGAGGCCAGAAAGGCAACCACTCTTGCGATATCTTCGGGGGTACCGGCGCGTTTCAACGGTATGTTATTCAAAAAGGCGTCCTTTGCCGCCTGCGGTAATTTCTCGGTCATCTCGGTCGCAATGTAGCCCGGGGCTATGGCATTAACTGTTATGCCCCGACCGGCCAACTCCTTGGCGGCCGATTTAGTCAGTCCGATCAATCCTGCCTTGCTCGCCGAATAATTGGCCTGACCGGCATTTCCCATCCGGCCTACAACCGATGAAATATTTATTATCCGACCCGAACGCTGTTTCATCATTACTTTGGCTGATGCCTGCGTAACCAGAAATGCTCCTTTAAGATTAATATTTAGCACTCTATCCCAATCCTCTTCAGACATTCGCACTATAAGAGCGTCTTTCGTTATCCCCGCATTGTTAACCAGAATATCAAGAGCGCCAAATTTAGCAAGAATATCCTCAATAGTCTTTTCAACATCAGGGGCGCTGGTGACATCGGTTCTTAGAGAGATAGCGCCAAATCCTTTTTCCCGCAACTCACGGGCAGTGGATTCTGCCATATCACCGAGAATATCGGAAACAACAATTTTCGCTCCAAGCGAGGCCAGTCTCTCCGCAATGGCTTTACCTATGCCCCGGGCCGAGCCGGTAACAAGCGCTGTTTTTCCTTTTAAATCCACAAAAATTTTTATCCTACCGCAACATTGGTGAAATTTTGAATATCCTGCAAAGTATCGATATTGATTATTTGAGCTCTTTCCAGTTCGCGTTTGGCCATTCCAGACAGCGCTTTGCCCGGTCCGATTTCCATAACCGTATCTATGCCATAATCACTAAAGTATCTCATTGTATGATACCATCGCACCGGAGCGGTCACCTGCTCTACAAGAAGTTTCTTGAGCCTGGCAGGATTATTTTCTGCTTTTCCGGTAACATTGGGGACAATATCGATTTCCGGCGTTTGAAACGCAAGCTTTTCTAAGCAAGCCTCCATTTCTTTTCCGGCGGACTGCATTAGCGGCGAGTGAAAAGCCCCTCCAACTTGAAGAGGCATAACGCGTTTGGCTCCATGTTCTTTGCACAAACGACCGGCTTCATCCACTCCAGAAATTGAACCGGAAATGACAATTTGATTTGAGGAATTGAAATTTGCCGGAACAACCACACCCGCTTTTGATGCTTGTCTGCATATTTCAGTAATTTTATCTTCATCAAGTCCTATCACTGCCGCCATCGTCCCAGGATTTTCACGGCAAGCCTTTTCCATAAGCGAAGCTCTCTTAACTACAGCTTTTATGGAATCCTCGAAACTCAGAACTCCAGCCAAAGCCATGGAGCCATATTCCCCCAGCGAATGCCCGGCGGTCAACGAGGCTCTGGGCAAGTTGTCTTTCATGACTGTCAGCGCCGCCAGTGAATGCAATAAGATGGCCGGTTGTGTAAAACGGGTTTCCTTCAGTTTTTCAGCAGGGCCTTCAAATGATATTTTGGCGATATCTTCACCGATTTCGCCGGATGCAATTTCGTAGAGAATTCTGACGGCCGGGTCGAAATCATATAAATCTTTTGCCATCCCCACATATTGAGAGGCCTGACCCGGAAAGACTATTGCAATTTTGCTCATGTTAAGGTTTACCATTTGACCACGACTGAAGCCCAGGTTAATCCCCCGCCGAAGGCGGTCATCAAAATAATATCATTCTTTTTGATTCTGCCTTGACCGAGAGCTCCATCAAGGGCCATCGGCACTGAAGCGGAGGAAGTGTTTCCGTACATCGCTATATTCAAGAATACTTTCTCCATTGGTAATCCGAGCCTCTTGGCGGTCGATTCAATAATTCTTATATTGGCCTGATGCGGGACGAGGAGAGTGACATCATCGCTGGTCAAGCCGGCATCGCTTAGAGCTTTCAGCGAGGCGTCACCCATCATTCGAACGGCGTGCTTAAAAACCTCGCTCCCCTTCATAGTAAGATAAATATTGGCATTATTTCCGTTAAGGCTCTGAATTGGTCTGACTGAACCTCCGTCAGGTATCCAAAGTAGCTCGGCATAACGGCCATCCGATTTCAAAAAAGTGGAAAGTATTCCCCGATTCTTTTCTTCGGAGGCCTCGACTACAGCGGCCCCCGCGCCATCGCCAAACAGGACGCAGGTATTACGGTCTTTATAATTTGTAATAGAGGAGAGTTTCTCCACTCCGATTACAAGGATTTTTTTATACTGCCCTGATCTTATAAAAGCATTAGCAACTGAAAGGCCGTTCAGGAAGCCGGCGCAGGCCGCGCCAATGTCCATAGCGGCGGCATTGGCCATCCCCATATTTCTCTGAAGAATGCAGGCCAGCGATGGCACCTTGAAATCAGGAGTAACGGTCGCTATCAGGATAAAATCAATATCAAGCGGATTGCGGCCTGCCATAGCCAGGGCTTTCTGAGCCGCCGCCATCGCCATATCGCTCGAACGTTCGCTATCCTCGCATATCCGACGTTCGACTATACCGGTCCGACTCCTTATCCATTCGTCGGAGGTATCAACCATCTTTTCAAAATCGGCATTAGTCAGACGGCGGCGAGGTGCGTATGACCCTATTCCGGTTATTATTCCGTTCATTACCTTGTTCACTATTATTTCCGTTATTATTGCCGGATAACTCGTCTCGAATATTATCTGCTATTCTATGGCGGACCATTTCCATCGCCACAATCACGGCATTCTTAATGGCTTTGGGCGACGAAGATCCATGACAAATAATTGACACCCCGTCAATCCCGAGTAGTGGAGCCCCGCCATATTCGGAATAATCAAATGTCCGGCGCAGACGACCCAAAAATGGCGAGAGCAATCCGGCCCCTAATCTGGAGAAAATATTGGTCTCTATTTGATGCTTGATTGATTTGGTCAGAAAACCTTCGACTGATTCGGCGAATTTCAAAATGGCATTACCGACAAAACCATCAGTGGCAACTACGTCAACTTCCCCCGTCAGAATATCTCTCCCCTCAACATTGCCGACGAAATTCAGGTCTGATTTTTCAAATAATTCATGAGTGGCCAGCACTGCCTCATTACCCTTGCTTCTTTCCTCGCCGATGGAGAGTAACCCTACTCGCGGCGAAGTGCGGCCGCCCATCAATGAGGCATAAATCGACCCCATCAGCCCGAATTGAAACAAATGGTTAGGCTTGCAGTCAACATTGGCTCCTACATCAAGCACCAGAGTAGGCTTGCCGTGCAGAGTGGGAAAGAATGAAACAATGGCCGGACGATTGACGCCCTCAATACGACCGAGGATCAAGATGGACGATGCCATCACAGCGCCGGTATTGCCCGCCGATACAAAAGCGTCGGCCCGCCCATTTTTTTGCATTGTCAACCCAACGGCGATGGATGATGTCTTCTTTCTTACTCCCTCGGTGGCGCTATCGCTCATAGCAACAGCATGAGGAGCGTTCTCGATAACAATATTGGCCGGAAGGTCCTTCCGGGTCTTGACAAAATCATTGATCACTTCGACCTTTCCGACAAATACCAGCTTGAGAGCAGTTCCTTTTTGAGCAACTGCCTGCAATCCCCCCTCCATTATGGATTCGGGGCAGACATCAGCCCCCATAACGTCGAGAGCAACCGTAATCGCTTTGCCGCCGTTGATCATACCTTCAGCGCTGAATTAATAAACTTCTCAAACTTCCTTTGGAGTAGTTATCTGAGTTCCCTTGTAGAAACCGCAATGCGGGCATATGTGATGCGGCAATCTCGGCTGATGACAATGGGAACACTCTACAACATTCGGCGCTGACAGCGTCCAGTGAGTTCTTCTTCTGCGACCGCGGGTTCTTGAATGTCTTCGTTTTGGTAATGGCATATCTATTCCCTCTATACGATGTGATTATTATTCCAACAAATCTTTCAACCCTTCCCATCGTTCGTCAGCTTCCTCGTTCCGGCATTCGCAAGTTTCTTCGTTAAGGTTAACGCCGCAACCTGGGCAAAGCCCTTTGCAATCTTCATTACATAGGGGCTTCAGAGGAAGAGACAAAAGGAGGGTTTCTCTAATTACTTCATTTAGTTCTACAACCGGTTCGTTCACTTTGGTATATAAAACATCTTCTTCATCTCCGGCGCTTTCAGTATTGCTCCCCTCGGATGTTCTTACTATAAAGTTAAAATTGCCGGAAAGTTCCGCATCGAAAGGGTTCAGGCAACGTGAACATTCTTCCTCAACCGGCACATTTGCGCTACCGTGACAATAATATTCATCGCGAACCTTCTGAATATCAATCTTAACATTCATAACATCCCTAAACTCAACTCCCTCGATTTCATATTCCATACTGTCAGTTTCCACTTCGGCGGAAAACTCAGCAGGGAAGCTTTCAAATTGACGCAAATCCAAATTCATAGAGGCAAAATTTATGCAACGGACCGACCAAAGTCAAGCCCAAAAAGGCCTACGGACTTTGTTGCGGGGAAACAGGTTAAATAAATAATTACCTATCAGAATCCAAGATCATTCGTTCAAAGAGTCGATAACCCTCAGGCGGTTCTGCGCTCTCTCTAACGCTCTTTTTGCACGGGGAAGGTCAATATCTCCAGCGGCATCAGCAAGCCTCTTCTTGGCCCGATCCAAAGCCTTCTTTGCCCTTTCGAGGTCTATGCTTGAAGCAAACTCTGCAGAATCGGCTAAAAGTGTGGCGCGATTAGACGACACCTCAAAAAAACCGAACGATACCGAAAGAACTATCTCCTGATGAGATTTATCTTTCAAAGTCAGTTTGCCGGGAATTACAGCCGTTATCAGAGGGGCATGGTCGGTCAGTACCCCCAAATATCCCTGACTGCCGGGGACAATCACCGAGGATATTTCGCCCTCATAAAATATCTTCTCCGGAGTTACTATAGCGAGATTGAACATACTATCGCCGCTTATTTCGTTTTCTCATAATTTGCAAAGACTTCGTCCAACCCGCCCACCATATAGAAAGCCTGCTCTGGTATATTATCGAGCTCGCCCGAAATCAATCGGCTAAAGCTCTTGATCGTCTCTTCAATCTTTACATATTTGCCCGGTTTGCCGGTAAACTCCTGGGCCACAAACATCGGCTGAGAGAGGAATTTCTGAATTTTGCGCGCCCGGCTCACTATCAGTTTATCGTCTTCGGAAAGTTCATCGATGCCGAGGATCGCGATGATATCCTGAAGGTCCTTGTATCTCTGGAGAATCTGCTGGACGGAACGGGCGATTCTGTAATGCTCTGCCCCGACCACATCGGGGTCGAGAATGCGCGAGGTCGAAGCCAGCGGATCAACTGCCGGATAGATGCCCAACTCGGAAATCTGGCGGGAAAGCACAGTCGTCGCATCTAAGTGCGAGAATGTGGTGGCTGGCGCCGGATCGGTAA
>CAZCFT010000100.1:0-8023 GCA_964498015.1 uncultured Ignavibacteriaceae bacterium | reverse complement strand
GCCGATTGCCATCTCTGCCTGAACTGCCAGGCCGTTTGCCCTAAATCCGCCTTAAAATTTAAATTTTTCCCGGAGCAGGAAATCACAAAAACAAATCCCACCGGAGTTCAGAAAGTCGACATTTCCCGGCGAAAAGTCATCGCATCTGTCGCCGGTGGTTTAGTCTTGTATCCTCTGTTTCGATCCGGCGATTCTTTTGGAGTCAACGCCGAATCGCGTCTGATTCGCCCGCCCGGTTCTGTCGAAGAAAAGGACTTTCTCGCCCGATGTATTCGATGTGGGCAATGCATGCGGGTCTGCCCCAATAATGCCCTGCATCCGACACTTCTGGAATCTGGACTTGAGGGAGTCTGGAGTCCAATTCTAATCCCCAAAATCGGATATTGCGAGCCAACCTGTACCCTCTGCGGACAGGTCTGTCCGACCGGCGCTATTCTGCCTCTAACTATGAAGCAAAAAGTGGGCGATAATTCGATCCCCCCCAACCGAATCGGCGCCGCTTTTATCGACAGAGGTCGATGTCTCCCCTGGGCCATGGCGAGACCCTGCATCGTATGCGAGGAATGGTGCCCAACATCGCCAAAAGCAATTTATTTAAGAGAAGAAAAAGTTCTTAATCGCGCCGGGATGCCTGTAACTGTGAAACAACCCTACATTGATCCTGCCGTCTGCACCGGATGCGGGGCCTGCGAATACGCCTGCCCGGTGGCAGACAGAGCGGCGATATATGTAACTTCCGTCGGCGAATCCCGTTCCTCCAGAAATCAGATTCTTCTGCAAAGAAAAGAAACCAAAAAAGCATAAAACATAAAGGCGCATGAAATGAATCGATACCTTAAAGCCAGAGTGATTTCGCTTCTGATAATGCCTCTGATTCTTCTTTTGTCCTGCTCCAAGGAAAAGACAAACGAAAAAATCGCAAGCGCAAAGCAATTCTTGCCGGAGAAAGTTGTCTCCACCGGGCTTGTTCGGTCGCCTGAAATTCGGACCTTCAGCGGCGATTCTTTATGGGAATATATCGATGGCGGAGCGGAGATATATAATCAGTACAACTTTGCCGAGGTCGCCACGGCCGACTATAAGGCGGGAAATCTGGAGCTGGCCGCCGATATTTACCGCTTTGATAATGCCACCGATGCCTACGGCCTCTACTCCATGTTAAGACCGGAAAAACCGAATGTTGTGCTTTTTGGAGCGGAAGGGTTTTCGGCTCCGGCCACCATCGTTTTTGTAAAGGGGGCATATCTGATTAAGGTAGTTGCTTATGAGGAAACCGAAGCGACAAATAAGGCGATTATCAGTCTCGCTCAAGAAATAAATAATCAAATCGTAGGCGCGACTAATAGACCCAATACATTTCTTCTTTTTCCCATCAATAATAAGATGGGCGCCAGGGATAAATACTTTCGGGAATCCTTTCTCGGACAAAAATTTCTCCGCCGCTTTTACAGCCAGGATTATTTTCTCGACGCCGATACGGTGACATTATTTATCTCGCCGGATGAGTCCGGGGAAAAATTTCTGAAATGGTCGGAATATGCCGCCGTCATGAATTCGTTTGAACCGGCCCCGGATAGTCTTGGGTACGATTCCGGCAAGGTTTTCATAGTCAACGATAAACTCTCAGGACTTGCAATCGCCGGACTGCGGAGAGGAAAGCTTCTCGGAATGGTCAAATATAGCGAATTCCACAAGCAATTCTTGGCCGACTGGATTAAATCTTTTCAATAAATGCCTTGCTAAGAAGGCATTTTATTGAGTATATAGTCAAAAAGATGATGCCCTTCAAGGAGGATTAATGCTTTTACGTCTTGGACTCTTAATGTTAATGGCTCTGGCCGCCACGGCAGGAGATTTCCTTGCCAATTGGCCGGCAGGAAAGACAGAGAAGCTTTCCTATGAAATGACCATATATGTGCCGTCGGAAATGAAAACTGTGACTAATGTTGAAATAACCAAGTCGGCCAAACCGGATTCGGTTTTCGTAATCAAACAATCTTTTGATGTCCCTGCTCAGGGTGTTCAAATCAGGACGACCGAAAAGTATCGAATATCCGATCTGAGATTCATTTCCTCGGAAAATATGTTCAAATTCCCTCCTGAGGCTAAGGCCCAGTTGGGGACAGATACGGTCATTATCAAAGCTCAGGCGCTTCAAGACAGCCTTGAGGTGACTTCCAACACGCCTCTTGCCCCAGCCGGCAAGATGTTTCTTCCGGATGACCTGACCACATCAATTGGCTCTCTGCTGACCGCGCGCAATTATGATTTTAAGGCCGGCGCTGTCCGCAAATATCACCAGATAGATTTCCTTAATTTTACCGGACAGCCGTTCTCCGTTGAGGCGAGAGGCGATTCAACCATCGGGGAAGATAGTGTCATCGTACCGGCAGGCGCTTTCAAGTGTTTCAAGACCATACGACCCATGGGGGAACAGGTCGGCTATACCTATTACGCAAAAGAGAAAAATCATGTTCCGGTGATGCTTGAGGTTGTTGATCCCGCTTCGGGAAAATTGCTGACCAAAATAGTCCTGGCTAAATACGAGTAAAGTTTATCATTCGGACATGAAGAGGTCGTTCAACAGATTTTCGCATCAGCCCGGTCAATCCCCATTTTATCTATTGATTAATCCCTCTGCCGCCGGATTCTCCCGAAAGAAGATTGATTATCTCACCAATGAATTGAAAGGAGCCGGGAAGCAATTTCATTCTGTCGATATCACATCATTTGATCAAGCCCTGGTACAACTGAAAGGTATTGTTCAGCGACATCCGGAAGCGATCATTGCCTGCGGGGGAGATGGTACTGTCAATTTGGCCGCACAAACTCTTATCCGGCGCACCACCGGCCTTGGAATTTTCCCGCTCGGACGATTCAATAATATCTATTTTTCTCTGCATGGCAAACCGAATTTGAGCCGTTCTGTTGAACATATTCTGTCGGGTCAAAGCAAAAAAATCGATCATGGACTGGCTTCGGGGAGATTTTTTCTTGGCTCGGTGGGTCTTGGATTGATCCCTGAAATATTCGAGCATATAAATAAGGGGCGGGTCCCTCGTTTCGGACTGGGTTGGTCACGCCTTGCGGCTCAATCTGCCGCCGCAGTGAGCGCAAAAGAGGTTTCCATCAAGATCGATTCTTTCCGCTTTGACCTCATGCCCCGTCTTCTCAATATCAATCTTCTTCCCTATAGTGTCGGATTGCCGATAGCCCCCGCCTGTATCGATGATGACGGCAAGGGCGAAGTTATTTTTGACATCGGGCATGACAAGGCAATTCTTTCGAGTTTTATCAGAATGATATATAAGAAAAAATATATCTACTCTGATGAAATCAGAATGTTTCGAGGGAGCAAGATCACTATTTCCCCAATTCCCAGAAGCAAGCTCTATATAGATGGAGAAATTGTAGAGCACCCGCTCGACGTGCTCGAAATCGAATTCTTTGAAAAGAAAATCAGAATCTTGCATAGTTCCGGGCATTAGACTACATGTCCAAAATGGTCAGGATAGCGCTCTTTATCTCGGCTCTGCCGATAATAGCATCTTGCCAGACTCACGATGCGGACAGTACCGACTCTTCCAACTCTCTCAACCAGACTGAGCATTCCTATGCTGAAGGCGCCGCTGACACCCTACATACTCAAAATCCGACTAAAGCCCTTTTTAAGTCGATATTCATTCCCGGATGGGGACAGCTGGGAAATAAGAAGTATGTCAAGGCCGGCATAATTATTTCTATGGAATCGACCTTTATGGTCAATTTGATTCACTTTGCCAAGAAGACAAGCGACGCCAGAAGAGAATTTGATTCGGAGACCGACACAACCAATATCGCCGGTTTGTATAACAGATATAAATCCGCCAAAGATGATCGCAATTTGTACTCATGGTTGACCGGAACGGTAATCTTTATTTCGATGTTTGACGCCTATGTCGATGCGCATCTGGCACAATTCCCAAAAATTGACGACAGATTATCTGTGCGTCTGGATTCGGGCGATGGCGCCGAGTGGATGGTGAAACTCAACATTGCTTTTTAGATACCGGATTGCAATTTGCCCCAAATTCGATAAATTAAGTGCATAGAATTATCATGGCTTGCACAGGAGATTTAAATGGCCGCGCTCGATAGTCTGAAAAAACTCATCAAAGGAAAATCCATAGAATATATAGACCTCAAATTTAGCGATCTTGTTGGAGACTGGCATCATATTACCATCCCGGCCTCCAGTCTCGTTCAGGAGCTTTTCAGGACCGGAGTCGGAGTTGACGGTTCTTCATTGCCCGGATTTACCCGAATCGAACGGGGAGATATGATCATCATCCCCGATCCGGAAACATCCTTTATTGATCCCTTCTTTGATACTCCAACCCTATCGTTTATCTGCGATATTATGGCGGTCGAAAAGGAAATCGAGCCATACTCCCGTAATCCACGGCGGGTTATTCAGGATGCCGATAGGTATCTGAAAACCATATTGCCCGGAATATCTGCCATGCTTGGCCCGGAGTTTGAATTTTATCTGTTTGACGATGTCCGCTTCAATCAGGGGCCGGGCGAGGGATACTATTTTATTGACTCCGAGGAAGCCGAATGGAATACCGCTGGACGGGAAGGTTCCCGTAATCTCGGATACAAAGTTCAGTACAAAGGCGGCTACCATGCCGCGCCGCCAAAGGACAGAACATTCAATCTTCGTTCGGAGATGACTTCGCTCTTGGCCGATGTCGGCGTCGGAATTAAATACCATCATCATGAAGTCGGCGGCGCCGGCCAGCACGAAATTGAAACCAAATTCGATACCATGCCGAGGATGGCCGACCAGTCGATGATGGTCAAGTATTTCGTCAAGAATCATGCCTTTCGGCGCGGCAAATCGGCCACCTTCATGCCTAAGCCTTTATTCAATGAACCGGGCTCGGGACTACATGTGCATCAATATCTGGCAAATAAAAACGGCTCTATTTTTTATGATAAGAATGGGCCGGCGAATCTTTCCAGAGAGGGGCGTTATTATGTGGGCGGGCTTCTAAAGCATGCGCCAGCCGTTTTTGCCTTTACCAACCCATCAACTAATTCATATAAGCGGCTTATCCCCGGATTTGAAGCCCCTGTCCGGGGGACTTATTCGGTCGGGAATCGAACCGCCTGCATCAGAATCCCCGGCTATCAACGTCAGCCGAAAACCCATCGGCTGGAATTCCGTCCCCCTGATGGCGCCTGCAACCCATATCTTGCCTATGCCGCCATGGTCATGGCCGGTCTGGATGGGATTCAGAACAAAATCGATCCGGGAACCCCCTTTGATAAAGATATAACTCATTTGTCCGAAAAAGAGTTGGCCAAAATCCCTCTTCTGCCGACTTCGCTGACTAAAGCGCTCGATGCCCTTACGCGCGACTACCAATTTCTTCTAAAGGGCGGCGTATTTACCGAGGATTTGATTGAGTCATGGATGGAACTAAAGCGCAAAGATGTCGAGCAAATTCGTATTCGCCCCCACCCTTGGGAGTTTTATTTGTATTATGATAAGTAGCTCTATTCGCTATTGCAGAAAGAACATTCCCGCCTACCGGCGGATTTACCAACCCGCCTATCGAGCCAGTTCTGGCTTCCTGTTGGCTTCAGATTCCGAGCTCTGGCTCTGTTTGGCATCAACAGAGGGGACATTTTAGCCCTTTTATCTAACAAGCGGCAAAGATATGGCTTGGAGAATTCGCCCTTACATGTTATATTTACGCAGGTTTGAATTGCCCGGGCGGCACGATGTCGGACCGGGTTTTTTTACATGATCCGCCCTTCAATTGTTTAATCAACAAACTTTTGTATGGGGTTTCTAAAGAAGCGGGGAAAATTGCCCGCGTTATAGGAGATTTGTCAGCCTTATGATAACTGTCGAACGCATCCGCAACCTGGCCATTATCGCGCATATTGATCACGGGAAAACGACCCTGATCGACTCCATTTTCCGTGCCACCCAAACATTCCGGGAAAATCAAAATATGGCGGTGCGCCTTATGGATAATAACGACCTGGAACGGGAGCGGGGAATCACTATCAGGGCGAAGCATTGCACTGTCAGTTGGAACGACTATTTGATCAATATTATCGATACCCCCGGGCACGCCGATTTTTCCGGCGAGGTGGAACGTGTCCTTTCGATGGTCGATTCGGTTCTGCTGCTGGTTGACGCCAACGAGGGCCCTATGCCTCAAACGCGCTATGTACTCATGCGCGCGCTCAGGCTCGGCCTGCGACCGATCGTTGTAATTAATAAAATCGATCGTCCGAACGCCCGCCCGAATTACGCCTTAAATAAAACTTTTGACCTCTTTATTGATTTAGGGGCAAGCGACGAACAGGCGCATTTCCCCGTTCTCTTTGGCTCCGGACTCAATGGATGGTTTGTCAGGGACCTGGTTACGGATGCGCGGGAAGGGATGGACCCCCTCTTTGAAACCGTTATCGCTGAAGCTCCGCCTCCCAAAGTCGACCCGGATGGCCCCTTTATAATGCAGGTCAGCGCTTTGGCCTGGAGCGACTATATCGGGCAGATCGGCTGCGGGCGGGTATTGAGCGGTACGCTGAATAAGGGGGCGGAATTTAACCGTTATGTCGTGCGCTGGAAGGATTCTTCCAATCAGGATGCCGGATGGGAATTGGTCAGTTCATCCAAGGAAAAAGGGGTGCATCTCTGGGTGACCCGCGGACTCCAACGAGTTGAAACCGACACAATCAGCGCCGGAGATATTGTCTGGCTCGCCGGACCTGACGAAATCACTATTGGCGAAACCTTCTCGACCATTGAGGATTCCGCGGCGGCCCTTAAACCATTGGAAATTGAAGAGCCAACCGTTTCGATGTTCTTTCTGGTCAACACCGGGCCTTTCTCCGGCAATGATGGCACAGCTATCACGCTTCGCCAGCTGAAAGATCGCCTGGAGCGGGAACTTCGTGTCAATGTGGCCCTGCGTATGGAAGACCAGGGACGATCCGACGGCGTGAAAGTATCCGGCCGGGGTGAGTTGCATCTGGCTATCTTAATTGAAGAGATGCGGCGCGAGGGTTTGGAATTTTGTGTTTCTCGCCCCGAGGTTATTAAGCAGGAGGATGCGGCAGGAAATACGTGTGAGCCGATGGAGCAATTGATTATAGATGTCCCCGAGGAGTACCAAGGGGTAATTATTGAAAAACTGGCGCGACGCCGAGGTGAGCTTCGCACCATCGAAAATGCCGGCGCCAAGGTTATCAGGATCGAATTTTCCATATCGACCCGCGGCCTGATCGGCTATCGGTCGGAATTTCTAACCGATACTCGCGGCCTGGGGATTATGTCCTCCCGCTTTGTCGGCTATGGCCCCTGGCAGGGCGACATTGTTTCGCGCAACCGCGGCTCCGTTGTCAGCATGGATACCGGCCCGGCAACCGCCCATGCGATCGATCGACTGCAGGAGCGGGCGATTCTCTTCATCGAACCAACCGAACGAGTCTATATCGGTCAGATAGTGGGCGAAAATTCGCGACCCCATGATTTTACATGCAACCCCACCAAACTCAAGAACCTGACCAATCACCGCTCGTCCACGAAAGATATCGGCGTAACGCTCAATGTGCCGCGCAAGATGTCATTGGAGCAAGCTATGGAATGGATCGGTCCCGACGAGCTTGTGGAGGTGACGCCAAAAGCGATCCGGATGCGTAAAGCGGTACTGGACTCCGACGAACGCAAGCGGTCACAGAAATCGCCGCGGGATACCAAGTTGGAAATCGGCATCTTCCCCACTCCCCAGCAGCTTTTAAGATTCCCCAATCCCAGTTGACGAAAATGCCAAGTGATTAATAGAGAATTCAATAAATTGGTAAATCCGGCTTTTGACGGATCAGTTAGGCATTGGTATGCAATAAAATGGCGTCCCCAAGGGGATTCGACCTCAATTCTTCAACGTACTCCTGAGACACGACACTAGCAGCCTGTCGGAGAACCTTGTCATGATTTAATGATTGTGTTAAGCTGTTT
>CAZCFT010000099.1:0-8082 GCA_964498015.1 uncultured Ignavibacteriaceae bacterium | reverse complement strand
AACCTCATGCGCTGGGCGATACATTGCCCCTATGTCAACCCCCTTTATTTTGATCTCTTTGTCGGGTAGAATTGTTTCCTGAATCTGTCTCGCAATGGCAAGCTCCTGTTGAAGCTTTTGCTTCTGGAGCGATTCTTTCACCAGGTTCGAATTTTCGATGGCAACCGCGGCATAATTTATCAGAATCTCAAGATTATCTTTGTCTTCATCCGTGAACCCCGCGCCCGATGTCTTATTGACAATTATGATTGTCCCATGACATCTGGCGCGCGCCTTAATCGGCAGAGCAAGGATGCTATTTATAGTCTGGGCAGCGCCATTCCCTCCATTGAATTCATTGGCTACTATCGGAGTTTGATTGGCAAAACAATATGTCGAAATATCCATGTTGTCTTTATAAATGATATTCCTTATTGAATTGTCATCCATCCCCCATGTTACTTTCGACGTCAAGGCCTCATCCTCCCAGAGTTGGATCAGGCCGACTTCCCCCTCGACCATTCTTATTGACATCTCCATAACCACCGATAGAATGGTCTCAATGTCGAGAATCGAGGCGATGACTACGCCCATAGTTGCCAGATCCCTGAGTTTAAGCTTGGTTTCTTCAAGTCTCGCCTCTAAATCGAAGAGTTTATCTTCTATTATAATAGTTTCTGCCATATTCAGGTTTTCGGCATCGCGATAGCCTACCTTGATACCCCCAAATGGCCAATCATCCCCCAAATGTAATATTTATCGTGCATATTTTATTCGCAAAAAATGCATATCCTTGCCTCTTTTCGGAATTTATTTTCAACGTGAGAGTTTCAAATATACCGCCCCTTGAAGAATCTTACTGCATCCATAGCTTGGCAGATAATTTATTATTTTTCAGTTTGTTATCACAGGTTGTCTTCCATTGAATTATACTAAACCATAGTCAGATAGACTGCTTTCCCATGACGGGTCATAATTGGCTCCAAAAAAGAATTTCCGGCAATTCACTCATGGCACAGATTCTGCTCAGTTTTACAGTAATGAAGTCGAAATGTATTTATTTTGAGAGGTAATATGAGAAAATCGGCGCTCTTCGCTTTTGCCTTGACTCTTATTATGGGGGCCTCGGTCAATGCTGTCCCCACACTTCAACTTTTCGTGGCTGGTGGAACCTATGATAACTCGACCGAGACATGGGTCGCAAATTCCAATTCCTTTGATCTCTATGTCATTGGCGCCAATGAAGTCCTCCACAATGTCATGGTTAACATGGCCCTCAACATTCCAGAGGCCACCAACCCCAATGGCAGCGCCAGCATAGATGTCAACGGCCATGCCTATAATAGCTGGACCTATGGCACCCCTGATCTTCTGCCGCCCCATGATATTTTCCCAGCCTGGTACACCGAGTTTAATTCCGGCAATTATGGATATGTTGGCAGAGTTGGCGATACAAACGATGAGCTCCATCCCTATGATCCTTCACAGGGTTATCTAAGTCACGGCGGAGCTTGGGGTCAGTATCGCAGATTTCATATTACTCTCACTGGCATTGATTATACCCACTTTGACGGATTCCTCTACACTCAGGATCATAGATGCCACACCAGGATTCAATTCGCTCCTTTCTCCCATGATGCTGAATCCGGAGGAAGCGCCGTGCCTGAACCCGGGACATTGGCTCTCTTTGGGTTAGGAAGTCTGGGAATGGGTCTTGTCAGAAAATTTCGCAAGCAGGCATAGTTTCTTTCAATAGAGTGTTTTCGAGGGAGGCCAACCGGCCTCTCTTTTTTTCCCCCAATTTTCCGGGACGAAAGTCCGGGTAGGTCAATGTTGTCTGAGCATCCTGATTCAGCAAAGGGACATTCATTTACATATAAGAGGAAAATATGTCGCAATCTTCGCCTCTTGCTCAGAAAGATTCGCGGCATTAACATGTCCATTTATTCTTTCTGTCGTCGACGGACAGGGGAAAATATGGGGCTCAAGCCATTTAATGCTCAAAATTTGAGCAATATCATTTTGGGACCTTATTAACATGGTAATGTGGGCGGCGAATGGCATTGGCTATGCTAAATAGAGACATAGAATTGATTTTTATAACCTATATTATAGGGTTAATGCTATGAAAAATGCCCTCATTATTTTGGCCGTGATTCTCCTGCTTACTGGCGGGATTCTGTCCGCCATGCCGTCCGGCATGTCTCACAGTCACGGTGGGTGGGGCGTAACAAGAAGCCATACGAACTCCCCATACGACAATAATACTCACGACGACAACGCTGGCTCTTGCGGAGATAAGGACCATAACAGTCCGGATCCATCCCATTCTGTCGTGCCGGAGCCAACCACCATAGCGCTTCTTGGTCTGGGCGCCCTCGGAATGGGCCTGTACAGACGCGTCCGCAAGTAGCCTATCCAAAAATAGGCATTCGGAATTAATCTATAGCTTCATCTCAGGAATATGATTTCTGATATGCTTGCAATGCTCTATTTCTTCCGAAATTTGATTCTCAGCGGAACTCCGGAAAAATCGTACTTTTCTCTAAGCTGATTCTCTATATATCGAATATAGCTTTTCTGAATGAGATCAGGATGGTTGCAGAAGAATATGAGTGTCGGCGGTCGGACATCGACTTGGGCGGCATACATAATCCTGATATGCTTTCCCCTGACCGATGCCGGAGGTTGCCTTTCCATTATCTGCTCGACAAGAGTATTCAGTTCTGCCGTAGGGACATTTCGTGACCAGTTGGAATATACTTGATCAACATGAGAGAGTGTCTTGGAAACCCTCTGACCGGTCAATGATGAAATATAGATAACCGGAATAAACGATAACGTTCTTGCATATTCTTTTATCTGTGAACTGAATATTTCGGCTGTTTTCCCATCTTTCTCAATCAGGTCCCATTTATTTACTGCCAGTACTATCCCTCGCCGGGATTCCATGGCATCTTCGATAATTTTCAAATCCTGGACAATCATTCCTTCAGAGGCATCAACCAGTACTACCGCTATATGGCAGTTCTCGATGGTCCGAAGTGTCCGCAATGTCGTATAATACTCGAGCTGGTCGGCTACCCTTGATTTTCTCCTCAATCCGGCTGTATCAACCAAGACGTAATTCTTTCCATCCAATTCAAAAGGGGTATCAACCGCATCGCGAGTGGTACCGGGTACCGGCGAAACCAGAACCCGCTCTTCTCCTATTAACTTATTAATAAAAGATGACTTCCCGACATTAGGTCGTCCGATTACGGCAATTTTGATGACCTCCTCTTCCTTCTCGTCAATCCCGGAATTAGGCAGTAGTGAGATGATTCTATCTAATGCTTCTCCAATTCCCCTTCCGACTGTCGCCGAAACCGCCATCGGTTCTCCCAGGCCAAGTCTCTTGAATTGATATTGTTCGTTTTCGGCAAGATCATTGTCGGCCTTATTAACGAAAAGAGCCACCCTTTTCCCCGCCTTTATGAGCGATGAGGCAATCCTCTCATCTACTTGATCGACTCCCGTCTGGCAGTCCACAATCAGCGCTATAACATCAGCCTGCTCTATGGCGATCTCCGCCTGCTCCAAAACCATTTTTTCAATCAATCCCTTGGCTCCGGGAATTATGCCGCCCGTATCAATTAAATAAAATTCTCGCCCGCTCCATTCACATATCGAATAGTTGCGATCTCGCGTAATCCCCGGTCGATCATCAATTATCGCGATTCTTTTCTTCAGAAAACGATTAAATAGCGATGATTTCCCAACGTTGGGGCGTCCTATAAGGGCAACCAGAGGAAGACTCATGATAATGCCTCTTTCAAAGTATCCGCAAAACTATATTTCCCAATTTTCACTTCCATTCCGGCTTTTCTTTTTAATTCCTCAAGCGAAATATCATCGAGGAACATTTTATCCTGATTCAGGCAATTTGGCGGAAGCAGGGCCAAATCATAGTGTTTTCTTATCCCTTTCAATTTTCGAAGAATATCCCTGCTTGTCAAAAGCCCGCTGACCGTTACGCTTCTCCCCCAAAAATCATTTTCGACCGCACGAACATCTATATTGATATTTGTATTCTCTTTCAGAAACTTGATAATATTCACTCCCAGAGTAACATAGGCCGATTCCCCTGTCAATACCGCCATTCTTCGATTGGAAGTTAGACCTGTAAGAAAGCGCTTCTTTCGGTTGAAATCTGTTAACAGAGACCGCATCATACCTATTCCATTTTCAAATTGCGCCATTTCTTCATATTCCGAAAGCGTTGGGAATTCTCTTTTCGCCAGAATATAAAACTCATCCGCCGCGAAAACAAATCGACAGCCTGATTTCATACAAAATTCCTTCTGCCTTTTCTGAATATAATCCAGCATCGACTCCGCTCCTTTTTGATTGAACGGCTTAATATGAGGCAGTCGTTCCCTATATCTGGTCAGTCCGACCGGGACAATACCAACGGTTAAAACACCGGGGAATAAATCAAACAGATTATTAATTGTTCTCTCGAGATAATGCCCGTCATTCACACCCGGACAAACAACAATCTGGGTATGAAACTTGATACCATGTCCGACAAAATTGCGCAACTGCGGCATGATCGGTCGAAGCTTGGGATTTCCAAATATTATTCTCCTTAGAATATCATCAGTCGTATGGACAGAAATATATAGCGGGGAAAGTCTCTGTTTAATAATCCTTTTAGTGTCAGCCTCGGTCAGATTTGACAACGAAATAAAATTGCCATGAGTGAACGAAAGTCGATAGTCATCATCTCTGACAAAAAGCGCCCGCCTCATCCCTTTCGGTTGCTGATGCACAAAGCAGAAAATGCATTTATTGCGGCAGATCAATATTTTGTCTTCTTCAAATGTCAAGCCGAGGTCGCCGGGATTCTCCGAACTATACCTGAATCGGATTATTTCCCCCTTTTCATCCTCAAACTCAAGACGTACGGATTTATCCGAAAGCTTGAACCGATAATCCAGATAATCCCCAACCGGTTTCCCGTTAATGGAAAGCAACTTGCACCCTTTCCGAATGATACCGAAGAGCGGCGATGATGGTTCGACAGCAATAATTTTCATAGCAATAAAATAAAGCGGGCGATGGGGATCGAACCCACGACGTCAAGCTTGGGAAGCTTGCATTCTACCGCTGAATTACGCCCGCTTAAAATGCTTCTTTATAAAATTTACCTTTGCTTCTATTATATGTCAAGCTTTATATCTCAACCCTTCAACAGAGCTCCGGTGATACATCCAATCGACATCAATAAACCGACCAGAGTATGTACCTGTATAGTACCTGCCTGCGCCGGAATTAACTCCCGAATCTTCTCATAATTTTGGGAAAATGTCTTTGCCGTCTTCAATGCCACCGGCAGAGATAGAAAAGTGAGCAATGCATAAGGCGTCAAATATCCAAATATTACCGGCAAAAGAACACCGGCATAACTGCCAAAAATCAGAAAATAATATCCCGTTGTTGCCTTCTTTTTTCCCAGAGCGACCACCAGATGATTTTTCTTCACGCTCTTGTCGGCCTCATAATCAGGGTATTCGTTTATATATAAAATGGCGGTAATCAGAAAACCTATCGGAAATGAAGACCACAGAGCCGACCAGCTAAAATGCCCTGTCTGGACGAAATATGCGCCGAGAGTAGGAAGAATCCCGAAGTTGATCAAAATTGAAATCTCTCCCAGACCATTATATGAAAAAGCGAATCTGCCCGCCGTGTAGAAAAAGCCTCCCAAGAATCCCGCCGTGGCTAATATCAATACCCAGTAACCGGGGGTTCTTGTGGTCAGATATATCCCCGCCGCAAGCGCCAAGGCATAACAGAGCAGGGAGGCATTGAGGACTGCCCGGGCTGAAAGGATTCTATTCTGTATCACCCTGCTCCCGCCTGAAAATGGCGTGAAATTTGCGTTGACATCATCATCGGTCGTTTTATGATCAAAATAATCATTGGCCAGATTGGCTCCCGCATGAGCGCAGATGCCGCCAAATAAAGTAATAAGAAACAATCCCCAGTAGAAAGTTCCGGTCTCGTAATAGGCCAACGTCGCGCCGAACATGATCGGCATTGCGATACCGGTAAAAAATGGCGCCCGTATCGCCAGAACCCATTTCTTCACTGCATTCATTAATCCTTCTCCTCCTGATTGCGCTATCAATTTGCTACGATGCGTTGAAATATTTCTCTAAACTGCTTCAAGCGCTTTTCAATCCGGCGCCTGAACGATTTCCTTTTTCCTCCCGGTCATCCTTATAATAATGATAGTTGCTTCATATAAGATATAAAGCGGGACAGCCAGAAGCAACTGCGTGAAAATGTCCGGGGTCGGAGTCAAAATGGCCGCCACAAAAAGTATAACAACAATCGCATACGGCCTTGCTTTGCTGAGAGCTCTGGCCGAAATCAGTCCTATCTTCCCTAAGAAAAATCCTATAATCGGCAATTCGAACGACAGACCAAATGCCAGCATCATCATTCCGGCGAAAGATATGTAATTGGAGGCGGTAATAATCGGTATCATCTCCCCTTCTCCGTAACCCACGAGAAATTTTATGGCAAACGGCAGGACCAGAAAAAAGCAAAAAGCCGCCCCGGCCAGAAACAATATGGTGGAAAAAAACACCAGAGGAATTATGGCTCTTTTTTCTTTGAAATATAATCCGGGGGCGACAAATTTCCAGATTTGATAAAGTAAAATCGGCAAAGCTCCAATTATTCCGGCGTATAACGAAATTCTGAAATAGGCATAGAATGATCCCGCTATCTCTGTAAAATGAAGTTTCACATCTCCCAACGGCCAGGTGATAGCCTTATAAAGCCTGTCCGAAAAATAGAAAGCTATGGCAGTCATCGCCGCGACTGCCAGAAGGGATTTGAGCGCCCGCCATCGAAGCTCCTCGATATGCTCCAGAAACGGCATCTGCCCCTTTTTCTTCTCTACCGGCTTATTTATTTCTTCTTCGGCCATTTTTATACTTCGTACGAGCTTGATTTATCAAGCCCTTGCCTGATTCCGCACGAGAGTTTGATTAATCAAACCCCCGCCATATCACCTGCTTTTCGGTAGGGGTTTAATTTATTAAACCCCAATTCCTTAATCCATTATCCCATTATCCCGTCGTGGGCTTTCAGTGCAGAATTAACCCGAAAAATGGACTGAAGTCAATCGGTTTTTGGTGGGCGCATTGACCGATAATATCTGATTCAAAAAGTAGTGGCATCTCGCGAGACGCCACTATGAATCCCTTACTACACCCGCAAACCCCTCACCCTAACAGCTTCTTCATCTCTTCCAAAAATTCCGCTTTGTCCTGGAATTTCCGATAGACTGATGCAAACCGGACATAGGCGATTTCATCCGTCGCCTTCAGCTTCTCCATCACCAGTTCCCCAATGTACTTACTGGTGACTTCGCTCTTGGAAAGCTCCTGAAGGCGGGCCTCAATCTCATCGGCAATCGCATCAATCTTTTTGGCCGAGACCGGGCGCTTATTGCAGGCCAGCTTCATCCCATGAATTAATTTCTGTCTGTCGAATGGCTCCCGTCTCTCATCGGATTTGATAACCGTAAGGGTGACACTTTCGATATATTCATAAGTAGTAAATCGCTCTTTGCAGTTGAGACATTCCCGCCGCCGCCGCACCGCCCGTCCATCCTGAGCCGCACGGGAGTCAATTACTTTATCTTCCTCATGTCCGCAAAAAGGGCATTTCATCTATAAGCCTCCGATTTAATCCCTCAAATCCCCGGCTTTGGGGCTTGTTGAAAAAGTGTATATTTTGGCAAAGCGCTTCACTCATGTTGATCGAGCGCCCCGATCTGTCATCCCGTGCCTTGACACGGGACCCAGAAATTGGTAAATCCGGCATTTGACGGATCAGTAATTGATTTGCACTTCACAACCACTCTCTGGGTTCCCGATCAAGTCGGGAATGACGATTTGGCGTTACTTCTCTCCATTATCAAATGCTTCATATCCATCAGAGGGTTTTTCAACAAGCCCTATGACGGGCAGATTACCAATCACCAGATGATTTATTATTGCTCCCGCTTCTTCCATCATGCTCCGCGATAACTCATCGGGG
>CAZCFT010000098.1:0-8247 GCA_964498015.1 uncultured Ignavibacteriaceae bacterium | reverse complement strand
CGACCAACTAAAACTCCAAAGGGAGGTTTTTGAGCGTGAGCAACAACAATCAAACTTACAGGACTCTATAAATAGAACCCACCTTGAATTATTGGCTGGCCAATTGGAGGAAACAAGAAAGGCAAGCGGACTGCAGGAGCAAGCGTTTAGGGCCGATTCTCAAAAAATAAGAGAGGAACGTCGTCCCATTCTTGAGATTCAAAAGATAGACTTGAAAAAGGACTCTCTTGGCAATTCATTCGTTATTAATCTGCGAAATTATGGCCTGGGAGTTGCTTCAGAATGCATGCTTATTACAACAATTCGGGAGTTTGACTCTCAGCGAGACGTTTTCAGAGACACTACTCTGATTGACAATATTATAAAGGATTTGCCCAGAAGTATCATAATGCCTATGATGGGCATATGGCCGCAAATTGATTATATGATTCGTACTGAAGCTAAATACACTTGGACGAATTATAATCTTCAATACAATACTGACAAATATTTCAAATTCTCCTATAGGTCAGAGGCGAGCAAGTGTACGTGCTATTCGTTGAGTAAAGATGAAGCTTACAATATGTGGAGAAAATAAATTAATATTCCCCGGCAGTACTCAATCATATCCAGTTTCCTGTAGTCATTCGAGAACTGCAATATAAGTTATATGGTAAAAGAAATTTACTCTGGACTATTTATATTAATAATTCTTTTGTGGCCATTTGCATTCAGCAGCGTCACGCCAATGCCATTAATATCCGCTATATTTATTATAAATGCGGTGGTTTTTACATTCGTATGGAATCGATGCACATCATATGTCATGTCTTTCTGGCAAGGACTCTGCTTAATCAGCCAATCCATGATGAGTGGTTGTGCAAATATAACTATTGCGTACATATTCCCGCTCTTAATATTTGTCTATTTTCAGGCTTTATATCATTCTATTCTTGGACTAAGGCGGGGACGCTGGTATACCCAAGAATGGTGGATTAATAGGACAAATAATGGCTTTTAGCCATCACACAACAATTATCTCGATGGTAGCCCACCCCAATCGAGTGGGGCATTTTCGATCTTAATTAGGAATGTTTGGGGCTCAGAAAAGTTCCGTAAGGAGGGACCCTGAAGGCGCGTGAAAAATTAGATCACATAAGGCTCTAAGGTTTGAAGACCATGAATGAAAATGACGGCAATATGGAATATATACAGCTTAAGCAATTGCCAAAATCTACTTTAAATGATGCAGGTCGTCAATTTCTCAACTACTCGACGGCAATATTTGCATTGTCAACGCAGAACTCCGCTGACGACGCAAAATTAATAGGTTCCGGAACTTTCGTGACGGTCAATCAAAGGAATTATGTTCTGACTGCAAGTCATGTCATCAAATCCCGACCTTTTGAACGTGCCGAGGGAATAGGCTTCGCTCTAAAAACGGGGCGGCATCATTTCAGCCTCAAGCGGGAGCATTTGACAGATATTCATTTTGGTGCCGCGACCGATCCGCAAAGTGGTCCGGATCTGGCCCTGATTTCAATCCCGGAGGCACATGTTGGTACGATTAGCGCTTATAATAGTTTCTGGAATATTAATGGGAATTCTACAACTGCATTAAATGAACCAATTGAACTCATTCACTCGGCGTGGGTACTAGTAGGATGTCCGGATGAAGAAACGCTAATCGCGGGGCCATCGGGTGGTTTTATGAGAAACATGTCTTTTATGAACATGGTTGGTTTTGGCGGCGCCGAGAATTATAGACGGGATTACGACTTTGATTACATCAATTTTATTGCTTCATATGACGAGGAGAGCTCGTCGCCTGCTAGTTTCGGTGGAGTGAGCGGCGGAGGACTTTGGTGGGTGCGCTTCTTGATAAATCCGGATAAGTCAATTACCTTAGACAATTACTTTCTTTATGGTGTCGCCTTCTATCAGATGCCAATTGAAAAAAATGAAAGAAGAATCATATGCCATGCAAGGCAGAGCATTTATTCGCTTCCCACGAGAGGCGAATTACATTAAGTTAATTAAGCCAGTAACTCACCCAGCGGGTGAGATTTTCCAAGTGCGCTGAAACGCTTGTCTTCACACTTGCACCATAAATTCATCTCCCCCCTGCCTTACAAATAATGAAATATCTCTCCTAACCCATTGTCAATCATATCCCGCGCCCCGAAATCACTACACCCTCGATGTTGATCACGATCCCAGGCCCTTATATAGAAGGGCAAAAATATCTTTATAACCAAAAGACAACTCCCCCGAAAACGGCAAAACGAACCGGCCAAAACACGAATTTTTCGCACGTGTAATAATGTGCTGTACATAAACTTACGACCACAAATGCCCAAAAATAAAAATCCAAAAAACGAACCCATGTATCGTAATTGGCTGATATGCATACAGTTAAAGCTCGTGAAACGGGTTCGTTTGGGTGTCCGTAGTGACCCCGACTTGCCCTCGTCCATAGTGAGTAAAAGTGATCAAATCGGTTCGTTTCTGTCCCAAAGTGACTCCTTTGAAGAACCAATGCTCGAAATCGCTACCAAATCACTACAACGAAAGCAAAAAATGACCATTCGAACCCAACATGAGATTGCCTTCCCTTTGGCTAAGCTGTTCTGCAATATCAGCCAAAAATGTCATCTATATTTGATCTTGAAAACGAGAATCGCGCCGGCAATTATCAGGGTCACCATATTGGCGAGTATTATCGGAAGAGAATCAATCAATATGCCATATATCAGCCATAAAGAAATGCCGGTGCATATCACGACAAACATCAGAAGCGAAATATCTTTAGTTGATTTTGTCTTGATGGCTTTAATCAATTGAGGCAGGAAGGCGAACGTAGTCAAGGCGCCGGCTATATATCCAAGAAAAGTTATCGAATCCATTTTATGAGGATAATGAATTCAAGCGAAAAAGAGGAACAAAAAGTAAAGGGGTAATCCGCCCGGGCGGATCACCCCAATGAATCTTGTAATCAAGCATTACCAGCTATAAGTGTATGCAGACGTTGTCGTCAGCTTGAGACCGACCGTATCGGTGCCGTCAAGAACCGGCTGGACCTGATATATAATGAATCTGTCTCCATTCAGCCATCCGCCGGTAATCGGAGCTTTCGGGTTATACATAATCCAATTGCCGCTTGTACGCCATGACCAGTACCCGTTCGGCGTATTGACCGTCGTAACCGGGTCGTTTACGCCCTTGTAATTGGATGGAGTATTGGAAAGGTCATCAAACGGATTATGGACAGCAATCGGCTGGTTTTTGACAAACTGTCTGGCGGTATAGGTCGATAGAGCTGATTCAAGACTCCCGACCATGTTGCTAACTGCCGCCTTTTCAGCTTCCTCGGTGACCGAGAAAAGTTTCGGAATGGCGATGGCGGCCAAGATTCCCAGGACAACGATAACGACGACAAGTTCTATCAGAGTAAAGCCCCTCTGCCCGAACGAAATTCTGAAGGCCATATCTACCCTCTCACGTTAAATAATTGTTTTCAGTCCGGCGCCTGACGGATGCGACTAAATCCGTGCCGGATGATATCTGTCTAATAATTCGGAATGATCGGGAAAAACTTGATAACCCTGCAACCCCTGCCGAAGATGACTTGTTCAAAAAATGAACAGGTCGAGATCGCTCTCTCTCGGATTTGTTCCGCCTGCAGATTTTTCAACATGCTCTTATCTTTTGCTTCAACGACAGCAAATTTGTCCGTGATCGATCAGTCGAAATATTTGCGGTATCCGCCCCGTCGAGGGCCGGGCCGCTGACCGGCAAACCTCGTTGTCATATTTTGATATGTCATATTGTCTTGACAATGCCCCATGATACCATTAATTAGGGCTTCATTGCAGATGATGTATGCAGAAAAGTTGCTTCAAGAAGAACATTCAAGCATTAAGGCAGGTAAATTTTGATCTATTCCTTCCCAATGCTGACCGAGCTTCTTTGCTCTGCCGAATTAAGGATAGTGAAAATGAACTCGAAGAGGACAAAAGCAAACTTCTCCAAATTGAAGAGCTTTATCGCCTTTTCGATGATTTCAACGGCAGGTACTTCAAGGGGATTCTGCCGCCGGTGAGAATAGCTTATTCCAGAAGGATGCTGAGCGCTGGTTCATACTCCATCAACAAGAAAATAATCAAGATAGGGAAAAGATATCATGAAATATTCCCCGACGAGATTGAAGATACACTCAAACATGAAATGATTCATATATTGGATCCTTCACACGGCAAGGGTTTCAAGTCAATTGCTCACCGCATAGGAGCATCTCTTAAGGCCAAAGCGCATCCGGACCTTCGTCTTCCTGCAAAATATTATTACATCTGCCCGATTTGCGGCAAAATTTATCGAAGAAGAAAAAGGCTGGTAATGGCATCCTGCGGATCCTGTTCCAAGGGGGGCAAATTCGATTCTGACTGTAAGTTGAAGTTGTTGAAAGGTGGAAACTTACCCAAAGAAAGATAATAGAGATAAAAAGATTTAAAGATTGCTCGACCTTATCATCGTCGGCATTTTTTTGGGCGAGTTATCAAATCATTATTTTTTGCAAATTTATTGGTCTAAAAGACTTGACAGATTTTGATATTTGGCTATATTCAAAGGCTTTTAGTTGACCGATATATTTTTAACCGGATTATTCCGGGGGAAAGATGAAGACTTTTATACCTAAGGTTGATGGGATTGAAAAGAAGTGGTACATTCTTGATTTAAAAGGTGTTACACTTGGCCATGCGGCTATCGAAACAGCCAGAATCCTGAGAGGAAAAAATAAACCAATTTTTACTCCTCACTTGGATACCGGAGATTTTGTGGTGGCGATTAATGCTTCTCAAATGGTTATCAGCGGCAATAAGGGGAAGAAAAAATTGTATTATCACTTTTCTGGTTATCCCGGCGGGTTGAAAACCGCCTCTTACGAGAAAATGATACGGGTGAATCCCTCCAAGGTGTTTACGTTGGCGGTGAAAGGGATGTTGCCCGGGAATCGTCTTGGACGAAAGCTATTGAAGAAGCTTCATGTTTACGGCGCCGATAAACATCCCCATCAAGCCCAGAAGCCTGAAATTTGGAAATTAGCTGAATCCTGATAGAGTAAGGTAAATGAACGAAACATATTTTGCGGCGACCGGACGAAGGAAAGAATCGGTTGCCCGTGCGATTGTGAAGGTTGGAGGCGGGAATTTTGTTGTCAATGACAAATCCCCCGCGGATTATTTAAGGCGAAGCGTGTTGGTTGATATTGTGCATCAACCTGTCAAAGATACCGATACGATAGGCAAGCTTGACATAGACTGCAAAGTCAATGGAGGCGGATTGTCAGGTCAGGCGGGAGCTATTAGACTGGCAATATCGCGTGCCATCGCTAAGCTTGATCCGGATCTTCGCGCAGTATTGAAGAGAAAAGGATATTTGACCCGCGATCCCCGCGCCGTGGAACGGAAGAAATTTGGGCGTCCGAAAGCGCGCAAGCGGTTCCAGTATTCCAAGAGATAGTTTTTGCAAATTCCGACCCGGTCGGAAAATAAACAGACTCTGTTTGACTCCGGAGGTCCTGTTCAGGTCCGGATAAATTGGCAGGGTCGAAGTAGAACCAGTCTTAAAAGGAATTCTAATGGTTACACCGGAAATTAAGGAATTACTTGAGGCCGGGGTACATTTTGGTCATCAGACCAGACGATGGAACCCCAAGATGAAGCCGTTCATCTTCACCGAACGGAACGGCATTTATATTATTGATCTTAACAAGACTCTTGATGCCATCAAAATGGCCTGCCAGAAAGCCAAAGAAATTGTCGGCCGAGGACAGGCTATTCTTTTTGTTGGCACCAAAAAGCAGGCGAAGGATGTCGTCAAAGAAGAAGCGATAAGGTGCAACCAGTTTTTTATTACCGAAAGATGGCTGGGCGGGATGCTGACCAATTTTTCCACAATTAAAGCCTCCATCAAGAAGCTCAAAAACTTGGAACGAATGAAAGAAGATGGAGAACTGGAGAAATTCACCAAGAAAGAGATTGCTCACTACGAGCATGATAGGGAAAAGCTTGATAAAGTATTGGGTGGAATCAAGAATATGAATTATCTGCCCGGTCTCGTGTTCATAGTTGACGCCAAGAAGGAGAAAATTGCGGTGGCGGAAGCCTCCAAATTGGGCATTCCGGTTGTAGGCATCATTGACACTAATGCCGATCCCGACCCGATTGATTTTCCCATCGCGGCCAATGATGACGCCATAAAATCAGTTCGCATAATTACGAAGACGTTTGTTGATGCCGTCATAGATGCCCAGCATTCCGTAACAGACAAAGAGATTATGGAATCGGTTGAAGCAGGAACGGCTGACAGGCTCACAACTTATTCCACATCTAAAGATGAAGAGATCTAAAGAGGATAGTATTTTATGGGGATCACAGCGCAACAGGTAAAAGACCTTCGAGAAAAGACCGGCGCCGGCATGATGGACTGCAAAAAGGCATTGGTTGAAACGGCCGGTGATTTTGAAAAAGCGACAAATTACCTTCGAGAAAGAGGATACGCTACGGCGGCCTCAAAGGCAGGGCGGGCGACCAAAGAGGGAGTTATTGTTTCATATATTCATCCGGGTGACAAACTGGGCGTGATGGTGGAAATCAACTGTGAGACTGATTTTGTCGCCCGCACAGAAGAATTTAGGCTTTTTGCCAAGGATATCGCCATGCAGATAGCCGCAACTAATCCGGTGGCGATCGCTCGGGAGAATGTGGACGCCAAAATTGTTGAGCAGGAATCTGCCATTTATCGCCAGCAAGCTCTGAATGCGGGGAAGCCGGAGAAGATTTTGGATAAAATTGTCAGCGGCAAACTGGATAAATTTTACGGCGAGACATGCCTGTTGGAACAGGCATTTGTCAAAGACAATGAGAAGACTATCTCTGATTTGATCAATGATATGATTGCCAAAATTGGCGAAAATATTTCTATTCGGCGTTTTGCCCGCTTTAGATTGGGTGAATAGAAATGGAAAATGACCCGTCAGACGCTCATCAAAAGATGAGCCCGACCGAAGTCGGGTCTATGGATAATATAATCGGCCCTGCCGACAACCCAACATCGGCCAGGATATTGACGGGCAAGCGCCCCAAATATCATAGAATTCTTCTCAAGCTTTCCGGTGAAGCGCTTCTCGGCTCCCAGGCATTTGGCATTGATATCAAAACCATCGAATATATCTGCAATGAGATAAAAGAAACCAAGGAACTGGGGCTTGAAATCGGAATAGTTGTTGGAGGCGGAAATATCTTTCGAGGGTTATCGGCGGCGCAGATCGGTATGGACAGGGTCACCGCCGACAATATGGGGATGCTGTCAACGGTCATCAATTCCCTCGCCCTGCAGGATAAGCTGGAGCAATTGGGGATATTCACGCGCGTGATGAGCGCTGTTAATATTGAATCATTTGCCGAGCCTTATATCCGTCGACGCGCCATCCGTCATATGGAAAAAGGGCGTCTCGTTATATTGGCCGCGGGGACAGGAAATCCATATTTCACGACCGACACGGCCGCCGCTCTGAGAGCCATGGAAATTGGAGCGGATATCTTAATAAAGGCGACAAGAGTTGATGGAGTCTATTCCGCCGATCCGGCAAAAGACCCGAAAGCTCAATTTTTATCCCGACTAAGCTACATGGAGGTTGTCCGAAGAGAGCTCCGAGCGATGGATTTGACTTCGATCACTCTTTGCAATGATAACAAAATTCCGGTTATTGTTTTTAATTTGAATAAACCGGGAAATTTAAAAAAAGTTGTTCTTGGCGAGGAAATAGGCACTTACATTTCTTAATCGTCAAATAGGAATATTTCAACTTTTACCATAGGAGAAATCCGATGGCTGAAAAGATATATGATGAAACTGAAGAGAAGATGAAAAAAAGCTACCAATCCATCCAACGGGAGTTTTCATCGCTTCGCACCGGTAAGGCGACAGCATCCTTGCTCGATTCTGTCAAGGTTGACTATCACGGAACGATCATGCCCTTAAACCAGTTGGCTTCGATTTCGGCTCCGGAAGCGAGACTTCTGGTTGTGCAGGCGTGGGACAAATCGGTAGTGGGCGAAATCGCCAAGGGAATTCAGAAAGCAGATTTGGGGCTTAACCCGCTTATTGAGGGGAATATTATCCGCCTTCCGGTACCATCATTGAACGAAGAGAGACGCAAAGAGCTCGTAAAACACTGCCGGAAGATCGCTGAAGAGGGGAAGGTGG
>CAZCFT010000097.1:0-8381 GCA_964498015.1 uncultured Ignavibacteriaceae bacterium | reverse complement strand
CACCATAGAGGTTGTCGAACCAGTCATCTGTTTCCCACCTCTTGTCAACGGGACATTGTGGAGCAATAACGATGAATGGAATGTTCTTCCCCCTTTCAAGCCTGTCCGGGATGCCGGTTGCTTTCACCTGTTTCAAATCATTCCCACGGCTTGAACCACCGTGTAAATATATAATCGCTGGCCAGTTTGTGCCGGGGTTTCTGTCGTAATTTTGGGGAAGATAAGTCAAATATTCGTATCGGACTTTCGCTGGCTGAGCGGTTGATCCGTCGATATAATCCGCCTGATATCTCAACTTGCCATGCTCGTCGTAGTACGTGAATGAACCCTCCTGCATCCCATTACAATACGCTCCACTGTAATGAAGCTGTCCATTCTTGTACCATGATATCACCGGACCTTGTATCAATCCATTCTCGAACCCTCCCTCCCACTCCAGCTGACCATTGTCATACCATTTCCTGAAATACCCGTGTTTGATATGTGTTTGATGATAGTTCCAGAATTCTTCCTTTACGGCGGGATCGATGACAAGATAATCTCCTTGCGAAGCAAGCTGACCCGACAGATATGTGTCTGTTACATGGTAAATCTGTGATTGTATATCGTGCCGAATTGTTCGCTTGAAAAAAGTCGAGTCGTATTTCGATTCTGAATATTTAATGGTAAGTGTAGCCGTAGTCTGAGCCTGGATGTTCGATGCAAGAAATAGCAACAGGAAAATGGTCGCCATGATCCTAATCTATGAAGTCATATCCACGTTCGCAAGGTCAACTGTGACGAAATTGTGACGTTCGTGGTCGAAAGTTATTGGGAGATATTCGGCGATATTCGCGCCGTTGATATACAGATAAGTAGCTACAAAACAGCCACTTATCGTTGATTTGCATTGAGTTATGAGGAATGGGAAAATGGTGGAGGTGGGGGGAATCGAACCCCCGTCCGAAAAAGGCGCCAGACCATCATCTACGTGCGTAGCCGACTCTTTTATTCTCGCCGCTTTACCTGCCGAGCGGCAGGCCAGTAAAGCGGCCAGCCCTTGATTTTAGGTCCAGATTAAGGGCGTCACCGGACTGAGTCTTCCTGTCCGACGCTCCACATCAGCCCGGAAAGACAGCAGACTGAGGGAACGGGCGCTTAGTCCGCTTTCAGCGGATACTAGGCAGCCATGGCATAATTGTATTCGCCATTTGTTCTGTTTACCGGATGTTTAACGAGGAATCCGGAGTCCCTCGGCACGCCAACAATCCCACACCAATCCCGTCGAAACCTTTACACCCCCAAAAACTTACGCTTCAGCAAGGCCTGCCTTATGCGGCAGAGCCGGAGTATTTCGATCGGTGACGATTGCTGTTCTCTATTCAATATATATAATCGGAGAAGATTGTCAAATGTTTCAAGAATTTATTGGTCGGTTTCAATAATTGCCGTTTATATAGGCATCTTGGCGGCAAATCCTCCCGAATCATACCACGGACGAGCTCTCATAGAAACTTCACGACCTCGTCATGCAGTCGGGCGCGGTAGGAGAGGCCTCCCGACTCCAACCCCGCGATTATTTTTTTATATGTATAGAATTCCGACAAATCAGCCAATTTGGCCTCGCGGATTTCAGTGATATCAATCGGCGCAATTTCGCCTGAGAGATATTGGGCCATGAAGACATGGGTTTTCCAGGGGATTATTCTTGTACTATAGGTAAATGAAACATTGACTTGAAGAATATATTTCGACAACTTTATCGCGGCGCCGGTTTCTTCATAGGCCTCCCGTGAAACTCCCTCGTGAAAATCCTCCCCCGGTTTCAGTCCGCCTGAAGGGGCCCGATAAAGCCCGTCGGGATAATGATGTTTGGCATTGACAATTATTTTATTCCCCTTGAAAATATACAGCGTGAAGTCGTGGCATCTCCCGTACGATTGAGTGGAGCGGATAAATTCATATTCCTGCTGATTCACCGGCGCCGGCATATTGATTATCGGCGGGTATCCATACCGGTCAGCGACTGCCTGCACCATGCGGGGAGTGAAATACATAATCAATCAAGAAGCGGAATAATTTTCTTTTGCACCGGTAAGGTTGTTATTTCCGGGCCGGTCTCAGTCAGCATGACATCTATCTCAGAACGAAAGCCATAATTTTTAAGATATATCCCCGGCTCGATTGAAAAAAGATGCCCCGGCAATATTTTTCGCCGGTCTTCAGTTTCCAGATTATCGATATTCGGGCCGGGCCCATGGACAGATTCCAATATTGAATGCCCCGTTCGATGGAAAAAATATTCTCCGTATCCGGCGTCGGTGATTACTTTTCTGCAGGCATTATCGACATCAAATCCATAGACCGTTTCCTTGGGGAATTTTTTCGACAAGTAATCGACCGCCGCATCTCTACCCGAAGTTACGATTTTAAAAATTGATTCATATTTGTCAGGAATTGAATTCCCGGCATAGGCCATCCAGGTGATATCGGCGAAGACCGAATGGCTCCCTTTCAATTTAGCCCAAAGGTCAATAAGGATAAGGGAACCTTTTGTTATCATGGCGGAATTTTTCTCAGGCGGCTCATAATGGGGGTTGCTGATATTGGCGTCGATGGCACAAATTGGTGGGAAATCGGTAACAAGATTCGCCTCGTCGAAGCGTCGCATGATAAAATCGACGACCATCTTCTCATTAATGAAATTTCCGCCTGCCAGAGAGCTTTTTATCGATATGAAAGCCTCATCTTTGATTTGATTAATTAAGACGGCTGCTTTTTTGTGACTCTCGATTTGATGAGTATTCATCCGTGCCTGAAAATAGGACACTATATCCGCTGATGATACTATTTCCAATCCGAGGGATTTGACCAGTTCAACGGTTCCGGCGTCAACCAGACCAACATAAGGAAGTCGTCCGCCGGGGGAATATTCCATGGCGATTCGGCGGCGGCCTTGGAGGATATCTTTCAGGGAAGATTCGAGCGTTTTGTATGACGAGAAATGGATCTTTTTGCCTGCGAGATGCAGGAATTTGTCTTTTTCGATATTATGAATCAGCCCGACCGGTTCTCCCTCGGACGGGATAAAATAGAAAAAGCGCCTGGTGACATTGGATGGGAAATTCAAAAATTCAACGGCGATGGTGTTGCGGGCGTGGAAATCAGCCAGCAGCCAGCCGTCGAGTTTTTCGGCTTTCAGGAAATCTTGAATCTGGTTCAGGTTTAGCATTAAATGGCCTCGTCTTATTTTGTGAATCAAATGAATTGAAATATCATTTTTGTTGTCATCATGATATTGAATCTTTGCGAATCATTCTTATATCTTTGCTTCTAAATATGCACAAAATTATTGATATCATCAACCCCGGAAAAATCGGTTCAAGACCAAACCAATACCTTCCATCCGGTGTCCAATAACGGGACAAGAGCCAGATCAGCGATATCCCGCCGGCTAAAATAATCGAGGCGAACGCGGCTTTTGAAGCAATCTTTCTTGTTCCATAATAAGCAAAAAATAGCGGGACCAGAAGCGCCGGCGTTCCCACAGACCCAAAATCATGCCAGATGTCAATGATTGATTTAAAATAAAGAGCCCCGATCAGAGCAATTATGGCCGAAATAACCAAGCCGAGGCGGGTATAGAATGGGATTTTGTCCTCAGTGACCCGGAATATTCGCCAGACTATATCACGGGAAAAAGTGGCGGCGGCGAGAAAGAAATAGGCATCGAGGGTGGAATGAACGCTCGCCAGAAGAGCCAAAGCAAAAAGTCCCAGAAGGCCGGCAGGAAGAATTTTTGCGGCCAGTTCGGTATAACATGAGGCTGGGTCGGCCAGATTGGGGAGGATTGCGCGGGCGTAGATACCGCAGGAAGTAGTCAAGAAATCGAAGATCGCCCAGCAGAAAATGGAGATAAAAATGCCCCTTCGGGCCACTTTGGCATCGTGAGCGGAATGGCAGTGCTGGAAAAAAAGCGGTTCAACCAAAGTCTCGAGCGCCAAAAAATACCAGACAGCAATATACCATCCCGAATTTCCCCCATGCCAGGTGAGATGGTCCGGCGGAACCGAATGCCTGATAAAATCAAAACCGCCGTACCGCGATACTAATATGATAAACATGACAATAAAGCCGGAAAACATCAAAACAAACTGAAGATTGTCGGTCCGTACCACCGATCGGAATCCACCAAGCAGAATAAAAGCAATTGAGATAATGGTTCCGATCAGCGCTCCTATCCAGAGCGGCCAGCTGAATAAAAATTTGAAAAGTATCGCGAGCATCAGGACATAAGAGGCCGGCAGGGTCATTAAAAATAGAATGACCGACCCGGCGATGGCGGTCGGGCGTCCATAGGCGCGGTCAAGATTATCCGGGATAGTAAATGTTTCCGTGCGGCGGGCTCTTTTGGCGAAAATCAAAGCGAAAACGAAAGCTCCAATATAATATGGCAGACCGAAAACCAGCCAATTGGATAAGCCAAAGCGATAACTGAATTCCCCCACGCCCAGAATTCCGCCGTACCAAGTCGATACAAGTGAGCCGACAAAAGCCGGAAGGGTGAGCGTTCGTCCGGCGAGGACATAATTAGCGGCGCTTTGCCGCATAGAATGGCGGAAAAAGCCAAGATAGGCCAGAGCGGCTGCATAGCCGAAAATTATGGCATAGTCAATGTAAGTCAAAAGAGATTACTCAAGCTCCCATTTTAGCTGCAGAAAGAAATTTCTCTCCGCGGCGGGATAATATTCACTATACCACTTGCCGCTATCTCTATAGGCATATCCGCTCGACTCATATTTTTTATTAAATAGATTATTCACGGTTGCCAGAAGCGTGAATCGACCATATCCGGCGATTTTTCCAAGCGAAATTGATGACGATATTGATGAAACCATATATGGCTCTATGGAAAGAGAATCTACCTTTCCATTTTCAACATATTGCCGCCCGACCGCCCGCAGACGATAAGTTAACCGGAAAGGATATTGGTTGAAATCAAGAATGAGATTTGTCAAATAATCCGGAAAGCCGGGCGTCGGATTGCCGGAGTAATCAGTTGAGTGAACATTACCACTTGTGTCGGTACTATACGCCAGATATTTTTTTAGTCGGTTATGGCTAAAAGAACTATTTCCTGAAATGGCCAGGGATTTATCCAATTGCCAATTCCCGCTAAATTCAATGCCGGCGTGCACTGAACGGTCGGCGTTTCCCACTTTCGGCTTGCCATTATCGTCAAGACCTCCATCCGGTATAATCTCATGGCGGAATTCCATCCAATATAGATTCAAACCGGCCCGATATTTGTCTCCCTTCAAATTGCCACCCAATTCAAAATCATAGACTCTCTCCGGCTTGATAGTCGGACTGCCAAAAACGAAAGTGGTGTCATGCGAAGCAGAAATATTGATTCTTTTGATTTCAAGAGCGGGCAGAGACCAGGGGTCTTCGGCGTCATATATGGTAGCATCCTCCGGTTCGCGGGAGGAGAGCGCAAGATTGAAAAATATGTCGGTATTATCATTAAATAAATAGGTGACGCCTGCGCGCGGAGAAAGAAATAACCAGTTCAATTTATAATTATAACCATACAAGGCCCCCATTCGAGTCTGGTCGAAATCATATTTTAGGTACTTAAACTGGATATTGCCCATCAATTTGATCCTTTCTGCAGGGAAATAATATTCATGAAAATATAGAGATGAGTAATACTTTTTCCCGAAATATTGATAGTACTTATGCTCCGGGTCAATCCCCTTATTGAGTCCTTCCGCCCAGACAACTTGCCCCCAGTGGTCAGAATTGAAATAGTAGAATGAACCGCCGATGGAAGCGGTTCCATTTTTGTGTTCCCAATCAAGGCGCGGATTCCATCCATATTGATTCTTGGCGACCCACTTCTGCCTGACCAGATCGCCGGAGGAGCTATCAGCGGCAGAATCTGGAATGTTATATTCAAAATAATCCTGATCGGACTTGTATTGCTCGTAATACCCCTTGCCTCTTATATAATATAGAGTATTTCTCAGGGTGAGATTGTCGTTCAGCTGATATGTATTGTGCAGTTCATAATGGGGCTGATCGAAGTTGTCGGTTTCGTCCGGATACCAGAGCCAATTGGCCCGCCGGTCCTGAGCCATGGTAGCCCGGTCAATACCGTAATATGCCAGATGCATCTTCATCGGCCCGCCATAAATATTGAAAGTGGTCGTCATTTTCGGATCGAGTCGCGCCAACGAAAAATAATAGGCCCAGCCGTCGTACCAAGAATTTTCACGATACCCTCCGGAGTACTGTTTTGAGTATCGCCCTGTCAATGACCAGCGTCCGTCCAGAAGCCCGGAGACATAATCAACTGACTGCTTTCTCATGTTAGATATCAAATCATTTCCGGCGTAAAAGCCGCCCCACCCTGAAGTCATCGTAATTCGGCGTGGACGCTCCAACCCTCCTGAGGCAATATTAACCGACCCACCGAAAGATGCGTCGCCATACAGCGAATTCCCGATACCCCTTTGCACTTGGATATCGGTCACATCGGCGGCAAAATCCGGAATATCCACAAAATAAGTGGCCTGATCTTCAGGATCATTAAGCGGTATTCCATTGATGTAGACTGAAATCCGCTTGTCATCGAAACCACGAATTTTCAGGTAGCTGTATCCCAAGCCGCCTCCGGCATCGGCATACGCATACAGATTTGGAGTTGTCTCCAGCAGAAGCGGAAATTCCGCAATCGAATAATCTCTCTTGATTCCGTCACGAGTCAAATCAGAAAAAGCAATCGGCGTTAGCCCGGTCACTGCCCGCTCTGCAGTTACCTTGATATTCTGCCCGGGATAAACTGCAGGATGAAGGACAATCTTGATATTTTCGAGCGATGCCTCTTTGATATTAATCATTACCGGCTGATAACTGATATGGCTGAAAGTAATATGCGTTGGCTGTTGGTCGCCGGTTGACAGCACAAAATGCCCATCTTTGTCTGTCATCGTATTGACCGAGGCAATATCGCTCAGAATATTAACACCTTCGACAGGCTGGCCGATTTCATCAATTACCTGTCCCCTATATTCCCCCGTCGTTGCCGCTCCAGCTATTAGGAAACTGATAGCCAGAAAGGTAAATATGGTGCGAAACATATTATGACTCCCTTCTAAGGTCCAAAAAAAATTCCGCCCCACCGGAAAAACCGGTAAGGGCGGAATTAAATCGGGACAAAATTCCGTTTTCCTACGCCGGCATTACCCGGATCAGGTTAGGGGGGTATAATCTCAGGCGATTTGGTACGCCACCCCCAACGGAAAGCTTCTTTCTGCCTATAAACTTACGTTCTTAGCCTATTTGACGCAAGCATTTTTTTTGGAAATTTTTCTCTCGGGATACCGCTCCTTGATATATTCTTGCTAACTACTTGCCGAAATTTACAGTCCCATAAAGCCATTGTTACATCTTCCCCGCGGTAGCGATCACATAGTTCTTCGTGTCGAAATAGCGGCGGGCGGTTTTCATCACTAAACCCTTGTCAACCTGACGAATTTGATCGATATAGATATCATCGTAGTCATACCCCAGTCCGAGATATTCGTTGACTCCCATATAATAGGCCTGATTAATCCGCGACAGCTTGGAGGTCAGATTAGAACCCCAGATGGAATTGATGGCTTCATTGACTTCATCCTCGGAAGGCATTTCGGTTTTCAGTTTTTCTATTTCGGCAATTATGCCATTCCTCGCCTTCTCGAAGTTGCCGGCGCTTGTCCCGATACTGCAGATAAACCAGCCGAAATTTTTGTCCAGCGAGGCCGAGGCGCCGACGGAATATGCCAGACCTTCTTTTTCCCTGAGATTTTTCTGCAGACGATTGGATAGGACGGCGCTGGCGACATCAAGCGCGGCGGCATCGGGGGAATTAGCCGAAGGAAGCAAATTGCCCAAATAGATATAAATCTGCTCTTTTTCCATTTTTTGATGAGCTGTTTTTACGCCGGTGATATTGACCGGACGGGGGGATTCAATTGGGGTGAAGTCGGGCTTTGGCATCTGGCCGAGAGTTCCCTTTATGAGCGACATGATTTTCTGGGGATCAGCGTTTGTGCCGACGGTGATTATCATATTCTGCGGCGAATAGATTTTGCGATGATGCTCTTTCAAGTCCGTCAGAGAAATTGACCCTATTGTCTTCATATCGCCTTCAATAGTTTTGGCGTAAGGGGTTCCGGCAAAGAGAGTTGAATAATACAGGTTGCGGGCGATTTTATATGTCGAACCACTGTTTCGTCCCAATATTCCCATAATTTCAGCGCGGACTTCTTCCACTTCGGCTGAATCAAAGGCGGGATTTATGATCATATCTGAAAATAGTGAAATCCCTTTCTCGGTAAATTCGTCAATGGTCT
>CAZCFT010000096.1:0-8424 GCA_964498015.1 uncultured Ignavibacteriaceae bacterium | reverse complement strand
GCAGTAGCAAAGTCGCCAGCAACAGAACTAAAACTTTTCTCATTTCTCTCTCTCCTTTATCAGTAATTTCTTATTCTTTCTTTCGTTAACCCAAGACGATTGACTAATCCGCTTTGTGCATCAGTATTTCGTTGGAAAAATTCAAGCAATCTCAAATAGACAAAGCGCTTAGCCATGATTACAAACAGGCCTTATATATATTTCTCTTTTTCCAAATATTCATAAATCTTTGAATTTTCGATTGATATCTAAATCCAGCATTTCCAAAATAAAACTGCCAACACATTCCATTCATAATTGAGTAATTATAATTCCCTGCCTCCCTCGAGTCAATAAAAAAATGACTGAATTTTGCCTTCGGATGATGCTGATGAATTTCCTCTGCTCAATGACAAATATGCTCAAAAAAAAGGCAGGAGCCCCAAGACTCCTGCTCTGTCAGCCGCCGGACTGTTGCCGGACTGACAAATCCGATTTGCAAAATTTCATTCGGGGGGCGGGGGGCCGCTTTTATAGAGATAATTAATCAAATATGTAATATCCAGCGCATTGATAACGCCGGAATTATTGACATCTCCGGTATATGGATCCGGCGCCGGACCGCTCTTATAGAGAAAATTGATAAGATAAGTTATATCCAGGGCGTTAATATTCCCGTCTTTATTTGCATCGCCTCTTCTATAATTGCGCAGGGCGATCTTCCCGGCATAGAAAACCGGCGCATAATCAGCCATAATTGACTGCAATTTCAGCGAATAACCGGAAATTGTAGTTGTATCGATCGTAATAAGAGAACCGCCGGGCGCGGATGGGGATAGAGTTATATACAATTTGACAATTGTCCCGACACCCGGCCGCAAATAGCTCGAACCGGTAAACATATTGGTTTTCAAGCTGAGAGTATATCTTTGATTCACCGGATCATCGGTGATTTTTTTCACATCTTCGAAATAACTGGCCCGGGTTCCAACCACAGAAAATGAATCCAACGACGCATTCACGGGATCCGAAATCCGGAAGGGAAAGATGATCGTTTTTGCCTGAAATTTATTATCAAGATAAACATCGACAACTGCCTGATTTCCGGCCGAGACCAGCACAGAATCAAGCCGTATTGTATCTGCCGTGACCATCACCAAATTCTTCAGAACCTCTGTCGCCTGGCCTTTCGGGGCGTCAATTGTAAGCTTCACAGTATGGAGACCATAGTCAGTATATGTATGCGACGGATTTTGAATAATATCAGTCCCGCCGTCTCCGAAATCCCAAAGCCATGAAGACGGCGTGACAGGAGAGGCATCGGTGAAATCGACCGAGAGAGGAGCCTCGCCCATAAGAACCGGGCCGGCCGTAAAAGCCGCCACCGAGAAATTAGCCAGGGAGGAGCAGGCATTGATACGCCCGCTACCCAGAAGCCCAGCGTATGCCGGATTGAGATAATCGATAGTGTCGGCATGATTCTTGATTATCGAATCAATCTCATATTTATCAAATTGCGGCATGTGAGATTTGATTAAAGCCGCGAGACCAACCACATGCGGAGCCGCCATCGAAGTCCCGCTCAAAGTTGCATAAGTCGCAGTATAATGATTGGAATACGCATTATTAATATTTGATCCCGGCGCTGAAACACTGACCCATACGCCATAATTGGAAAAACCGCTCTTGTGATCCCCGGCATCCGTGCTGGCCACCGACATAGCTACCCTATATCCGTGATAAGTATATGAATCAAGGAAATCGCCCACACTATTACTTGAATTGCCCGCGGCGTGAGCAATTACCACCCCTGAATCGTTGGCGTTATTGCAGGCCGTGTGCATCGCGGGAGTATCGGATGAGCCCCAACTGGCGTTAACGGCAGTGGCTCCGTTCATTACGGCATAATCAATTCCTGAAGCGCAATTGGCGGTATTGACATAACCGGCCTCGTAGCCATAGTCGGGATCTACCGCCGAGCCGCCCACACGAATACACATTATCCGCGGCCCCCGATACGGACCCTTGCCTCCACCCCATCCGCCTGCAAGGCCGCAGGCCCCAGTGGCATTATTTGTGACCGCGCCGGCAATCCCCGCGCAGTTCGTGCCATGACCATTAAAATCCTTCGGATCAGTATCAGGACCGCCGCAATCTTCGCCCGGCCAGCAGGTAATGCCGCCAAAACCGCTGAAAAAATCATATCCGATTAAGTCGTCAATCACGCCGTTGCCGTCGTCATCAACGCCGTTCAAGTCATCAATGTCATAGACAACCCCATCGCTGTCCATATCTTCTCCCGGATTGACCCAAATTTTGTCCGCCAGATCAGGATGAGAATAAAGAACGCCGCTGTCAACTATGGCAATCTTGGCGGTATCAGAACCTTTTTCGGAATCCCAGGCCGCTTGGGCCATGACTTTTGTCATATTCCACTGAGTGTAATAGTAAGTATCATTGGGAACCACCGAAACCGGCATGGCAAATACCGGAGCTACCGATCGAATATGAGAATTCTGGGAAAGCTCCTTGATTATGGCATTTATATCAACCGATTCCGGAAAATATATCTCGTAAAATTTGGACATGTCGTCGCCGCTGGAGGTAAGCGCCGATGATTTCCTCCAGGGGAATATCGCCTGGGCGTCACTGACCGAAAATTTGTCGAGTATTTGATCGAGTGAGGGGATTCCCACATTGACTCGACTGAAGCTTTTGGCCATTTGTTCCGTATTGACATCTTTTTCAAATTGCACTTCCAGCCTGCCCGCTATCAATATCGGTTGCGGCGACATGGGAGAATAATCTCGGGCTTGAAGTGGAACGACCGCTCCAAAGATCGCCACAGCTAACGAGATAATAAAAAGAGACAGTCCAATTTTTGGTTTCATATTGACCTCACTCGTTAATTTATTACTGATTTCAATTTTCATTTATATTAAATAGTTATATTCAAGTTTCAATTCCGGCCGATTCAAGACAGTAAACAAATCCCTTCTCAATCTTTCGATATTTTATCTATCGGATTCCAGACGCTTTATTCAATCTCGGACAGTCATACCATAAATATCTTTCGCCCTCTTTTCATTAAACTCAAAATCCCCTGTGAAAAACTCAGGAAGCTATCATCTTCGATAGCTTCCTGAGACTCGCTTAATGACCAAAACCCTTTTGGGAATCAATCATATTTTAACTATGCAATCATCAAAGCGGACAAATGGGAGCGGGTCCGCTCTTAAACAACTTGTTGATGATATAGGTGACATCAAGAGAATTAATAGAGCCATTGCCATTGGCATCACCTTCCGCCTTGCAAGGCGGACGCGAACCCTGTTTGAAGAGGAAGTTGATGAGATAAGTAACATCAAGAGAATTAAGCACTCCGTTGTTATTGGCATCACCAGGAAGATTACAGCAGTTGCCCATACCGCGGCGGCTTTGAATCCAAGCCCTGGCATCGGTGACAATCTGGCTGAGGGTCTTGCCGGTTTGCTGACCTTTCGTGGTTGCAAGAATCTTGACAAATACAAGGGTGTCTTTCGGACCCATCTTAAAGGAGCCGTAGAAAGCTACCGTGTTCAAATCGATGTAGTTTGAATCCGGATCGCCGGACGTAGAATACCACGGCTCATATCCACTATACAGGTTGCCGGCATCCCATAGCTTCTGGTAGAGAACTCCCGGCGGGAAATTACCTACGCCGCTCTGCCAGTTGTCATTGCTTCCGGTGAACATACCCTTCATAGGAATTGTATCGGGATTGGTTCCGCCGGGCTGGCTTGGGGCAACGTCATAACCTCTCCAATAGGAGAAGCCGCCGGCGCGCTCGTTGGCCAAAATACAATCATTCCATGGGGCAAGAGCTCCAGTGTCAGCGCTATACTCGGCGCCGTAGCAGTACATCATCCTCTTGGAGGCATCAGCCGCCGAACCGTTCTCCACATTTGAGTCGGACGGAATATCCCAATCCATCAATTCGCCAATCATGATATCGCGCAGGGTGTCGCCGGAATTTACATTCTTGAACACCTTGACCTTTTGGACCATGAAGTCGGAAGAATCGGGATGTGTCGGCATGAAATATTCGCACTCCAAACCTATCAAGGAATCACGTGTCAGAAACTTGCCGGTATATGCATAGTTGTAGCCGTTGGTTCCTGAGGAATCGACTGTCAGGCCTTCTAGAGGACGGAAACCATCGTTATCCAGCCAGTCAGAATTCCAGATATAGTTGTCGAGGACAGTATCATTCCCGACTACGCGAAGAAGGAAGGGACTGGCGTCATAGAGATACATCGCGGCATTATCATCCTGGCCGCTGGCGTTATTAGCCGTATCGCAATCATTGCCATACCAGGTAAAATCAAGGCTCTGGTGATCAGCGCCGCCGTGACCAAGATTACCCGCGTTGTTGAAAGTAATTCTCTTGGAAGCGGTTTTGATTCCCGCCCATTGCGGGAACTGAACCGTGTCGGCAATGATCAGATGAATAGGAAGAGTATCCGGATTTGATGGTGCATCGCTGAAAATCTCAATAAATCCATCATATCCATGCGGGCCTGAGGTAACGCTACCACCCTTGTTCAGCTTGACCGTCATATTCGCGAAATTATTAGGAGCAACGTCACTGATCGTCGCCGAAGTGATATCCGTTCCCAGCCAGTCTTCAGCTCCGGTAATTTTGTGGCTAACAATATTGGTGACATGAAGAGGAGCATTGCCAACATTTTCAATCCTGACTATGGTATCCTTCTCCGTCGAATAATGTGCCCAAGCCGGATCCTGAATAGCAGCTGGGATAAACGACAAGACCGGAGATAGAACCGGCTCAACGCATGGAACGCGGAACCATCTCATCGGGTTAGTGGTCCATACGCCCTGATCCTGTACACAGCCGCCCGGATATTTATCGTTGACATAGAATACGTCAAGATACCAATTGCCGACATAAGCCCCGCCGGAGGGATCAACCTTAATAATAGAGTTAAAATTAAGACCCGTTTTGTCTTGCCCAAATCGGGACATGGTCGCCCACATATCAGACTGACATTCCAAAGTCCCGCCGAGAGTCGGGGCTGAGTCGCAATGCGGAGTATAGGAATTGGTCAGGTTGCGAGCGATATCCCAGTTGCGGCCGCCATTGCCGGAAACAGAAATATAAAGCTCGCCATTAGCCGTTCCGGAACCATAGCTGGCCGACCAGTTGGCGTCGTGGCAGTCATCTCCCACGCCGTTAAATACATCGTTAAATTGCGTAAATAGACAATAGAATTTCCCATCACACTGGGAAATACTCATCTTCACAAGGCTCATGGTATTCCAGGCGCCGCCCCAGCAACCGGAATCAGCGGGAATTTCCCAGTTAGCGTCCTTAACAACGCTGATAATACCGGGGTCTAGGTTGCTATAGTGAAATATACGGCTACCAACGCCCATCGGGAATGTCTGAGAAGCGAAATCAAACTGGCGGGCATCCCAGACGATATGCAGATAGTCGTCAGCGCCATAAAGAGCGGAAAGGTCGGTATAAGACATCCAACTCGGCACGGACGAGTCAGCCTTGGTTACATTTACGGTCGGACCCCAAGAGCCAAGGGCTCCCATGTTAGTATTGATTTTGTAATAGATATCATTGAGTTGCTGGCCGCGGTCGGGCGTAATAGTGTCGCCCGGAGGGGAAGTATAACCGGCATTCCAAACAATAGCCACTTTACGGCTGACACGGGATGCCGTTACCACCTGAGCCAGATCCTGACAGATGTCAACTTTCATCGGAGGATAATCCCAATTTGTGAGACTTTCCGTTGAACCGACCTTTCGGAAATACATCTCGCGCTGGGGTACCCCGGCTCCTGTCTTGGATTGCTGGCCGATAATATGCAAAACAGTATCCGTACCATTAACTTGAAGGTCCGCTGATGGCCACAGGTATCTGTAATCACCCTGCGGATCATACCAGTATTGCCCGGTAGTGTCCGGTATCGGAGTAGAGTATGCAAAGTAGCCCCCTGATGGAGCTGCTGCCGTCCAAACATATGTATTCTGGGCATCACCGTCACCGGTTGGATTATAATGGCAAACAATAATGGGAGTGCCAGTAGGTGTAACATCAAGAGTGGTATAACCGGAGACCATCCCCAAAACGGCATGAAGATCGCTTCCGCCGCTACCAGCGGTGGGTCTGGTCCATGATCCGGTATTCGGATCGTAAGCCTGGAAGGCAATTCTGCGGCCGTCATAAGGCGCGCCGAAATTCTCCTTTTTCATCCAGGCAAACTGGATCAGATTAGTGCCGCGCCAATCAACACGACGAAGCGTACTGCCATTGGTCTGATAGTCGTAGGTCGTAGTACCTATCCAGGTGCCGGGAGACGGGTTTCCAATCGGAGGAATCCCGGCAGAAACCGGGTTTGCCGAAATATTCTCTTCGAAACCGAGACTCTGAACTCCCTGGTCGGCGCTTGAAGAGCCGGTGTAACCATGGTACTCATCTGCGCCTTCGACTTTTACAGGCGTCTGATCCGACAGCTTCTGTATCATTTGCTGTTTTTTCGCCTTAGCCACATTGGGCTTGTAGGCGCCGAAAGCAGATAAGCCAAGAAAAGCAACAACTAACAAGGAGATAATAAATATCGCCGATATTTTCCTTGTCATTTCTGCGCTCCTTTCAAAAGCTTAAGTTATTAGTTCCCAACTTATTCCCTAAATTTATTCGTAACAAAAATGAACAAATTTAGGCAGTCAATAGGTGATTTGTTAGAAAGCAGTTTTGTATCAAAACCGCCTGCATTCTTCCAGCCACCACCCCCTTCCAAGAACCCAATTTCACTTTGAAAATCAGGAATCATCATAATTCGTTTATCAATCATGTTAACCAACTTTTTTCAGACGCTATATATACGTCCACACTGAAGTAATTAATTCTTGGTCAAGACATTACATTCAATTTGAGAATCGCCGAACGCTCAGAGATTATTCATAAATCTCAGGCATCCGCCAAACCCGTTCAGCAAGTGAGGCTAAAGGCAGAACCTTAGAAAAAGGTCAATTTTTCTATCCTTCCAAGAACTCTGTAGCATAACAATAATATAGAAAGTATCGTAATTTGTCAAGCTTTTTTCATATTTTTATGACGCAAAATCTGCTTTCCTAAGTTTTTGCCGGACAATAAAAAGGCCGCCCGAAAGCGGCCTTGCTAAAACATTAATCACCTGATATTACTTGCTTGGAGGCGGCGGGCCAGCCTTATAGAAATAATTCGTCAGAAAACTGGCATCAAGCAGGTTAAGCGTTTGATCAAAATTGACATCGGCGGCTTCAAACGAGGCCGGCGAGCGGCCGTGTTTATAAAGATAATTGACAAGAAACATAATATCCGATACATCAAGGCGATTATCGGAGTTGGCATCGCCCCGCATAAACGCGACTACCCGATAATGGGTGATAATCGTGTCGGCGGCGGCCAAAGGATCTTGGGCTATAAAAACCACCTGATAAATAGCGCCGAGTTGACCACTTATCGGGTTAAATTGAAATCCCGCAATTCCATTCCCCGAATCCGCAAATACTGCATTAGCCGGTAAGGCGCTGGAAGTTATGGTCACCGCCCCGTGTTCAGGGTCAATTGCGGTTAGACGATTATTGAGCGGCAGACCAATAATGGCCACCTGCGTATCAGCGAGGGTTACGGTGAAAGCGGCAGGCTGATTTCCGGCCTCAATTACATTAATATGCAGAGTCACTGTATCCCTTAAGGTATCGTCGGTCGCATAAAACCGGACGGCATAATTCCCAGACTGCGTGAAATCAGGGCGGAATTCGAAAGTCTTGATATTCGAAAAGAGTCCCGTAAATGTGGCATTTAATGGGAGAGTAGTCGAATCAACTGTAACCTTGGGGCGAGGCGGATACCCATCCTGATCAAAATCATAGTCCCGACCGATAACGAATACTTTTAAATATCCACCCTCTGTTATTGAGGTATCCCGAATCGAGTCTATTATAGGAGCGACATTCGTTTGGAAGATCTTGAACAATATATAGCTACTTCCGGTCACTAAGTTCGTATCAACGCCGTCCAAAGCCTTCCACTGAACCAAAAATCTTTGGCCGTCGCGGGTCCTCGGAACTCCTTGAGAATAATCAGGTGCGAAAGTCAACACACTGACCGCAGTATATCCGGAATCATAAGTGGTGAAGGTCATGTTGGGCAATGGGGAATTGAGACGGGTAGTATCGTTCGTATTCTCATCACTAACAACTTTAATGCTATCGAATCTAATTATCGGTGTGACACTATCTGTCAAATCGCTGGCGTAAATCCGGTATGTCAGAGTGCTCCCCTCATAGACTTCATGACTCTGAGTTTCAAGATAAAAGGCAGGAGCCCGATTGACATTTGTCACAATTAACGAAACAAGAAATGAATCAAGTAAGGCCGGATTC
>CAZCFT010000095.1:0-8588 GCA_964498015.1 uncultured Ignavibacteriaceae bacterium | reverse complement strand
TCCGTGTCGGGGTCGCTTGCATATATATAAAAACGCATAGTTCCGCCAACTGCCACATACCTGGGCGTGGTTATGTAAGTCAAAATTGGAGCGCGATCAGTATTGTTCACTCTGATCTCAATAGATTCGGTATCGGAAAAAACACCGTCATCTGCATAAAAAGTTATGAAATAATCTTTGAAGACGGGGCTACCTTGATCATAATTTGGTGTAAAAACAAACGATCCAATGCCGTTGCCATTATCTATCAATTCCGCATTGGCTGGGAGCGAGTTGGAACTCAAAACCAGATTACTGGTTCCGCCAATAGCCTTTATTTGTAACTCCAGAGTGCTGTTTTCATCGATAGTCGTGTCACTTGGCAGAATTGGATCGAAAATCGGAGGAGGTGAAGCCTTGAGGGTATCGGCATTCAGAATCCAGCACATTTTGAAAAGGTGCGGTGCCGGGCTATCAAATAGCCAATCGTAAGTTTCCTCCTGCATATCCGTCTGCATATTCCCCTGGTCGATGCAAAATGCGCCGCTTGTCGAAGATGTTTTTGCATGCCATGATAGAACTTTAATCTCGCCCAATCCGGGAGGATAGCCATTACTACTTCCTATGCCGCCTATGCCGCTATAATTAAATTTATCGGGTAAACTATTATCCCAGCTCTCCACATACACCAATTTGACTTCATCCCAGAAATCATTGAATTGAGGTGTCACGTATTTAAGCAGCACCGTATCATTAAAATAGGGTGTGCCATTGGTTAAAATCGTATCAAGCCATTGAATATTGATGTCTCCGCTGAAAGTAACTGGGCTTGACCATGTGGTTCGGGCCTCATATGGCGGCGGCAAGATTGTATCATTATTTGTGCAATACAGGTTTATAGTGAAGTATTTATCTGCACTTATTGTGCTATCATTTGTAACCTCAGCCCTGAAAGAAGCCCCCAGCACGTCCGAATAGATAAACAACAAGAGTGGTAAAGTAATCAAGGCTATGCAATTTCTTCTCATGGCAAATCTCCATAAAGGCCAAACCCGATGTAGCCGCTCTGTTGCAATATAAGACAAGCTAATGCCGGGTTTTGTCAATTTTCCATTCCTAATTTCCGCAAAAAATCTGCCTATGGCAGAACTATTTTGCAGAAACTCTCTTTCTGTCAGTCCGGCGCCTGACGGAGAGGACCGCCAGTATTCCCCACCCACCCGCCGTCCTCAACAACCCTTAATATAAGCATTTTCTGCCATTCTTGCAATCGATGTTTTGTTCTGACCCCCTTGGGGCTTGCGAAAAGCGCTTTTTGCGCCGTTGCGATCCTTGGGGCTTGTTGAAAAAGTCCAGTTGCATCGTACAAGTGCATGGCAGATATCCACATCTGCCAATGTGCGGCAACAACTTAGGGGCAGATGAGGACTCGCCGCGGCGAGCCGCCCACATTCAGAGGGTTTTTCAACAATCCCACGGGCTATAGCCCTGGAGATAAATATTATTAGGAATTGACAGGCATTTTTATATCAGTAGATTACCCTTTCAATTATGAATATGCCCAATAAGTTGACTCTTTCGCGAATAATTCTCTCTCCGGTCTCTATGGCTCTCTTTATGGTCGAAACCCCGCTGAGCCGAATAGCAGGATTTATTATATTCATAGTCGCCGGATTGACCGATCTGGCTGACGGACACTATGCCCGAAAATATGGAATTGTTACTGGGTTTGGGAAATTCATGGACCCCTTGGCAGACAAGATACTTGTCGCTACTGCCCTGATCGCACTTGTTTCGCTGGGATATGCTCGGGCCTGGATGGTTGTGCTCATTGTTGGCCGAGAGTTCTATATGACCGGAATCAGAGCTTTAGCGGCCTATCGCGGGGCGGTTATCAGCCCCTCTTTCTGGGCAAAGGTCAAGACAGCTATACAGATGACGGCGATAATTTTTATTCTTTTTATGATCACTCTTGACACGGTAACGGCCAAATCCAGTCCTCCGCTTTTAATCCTTTTACTATTCAATCGCCAACTGGCCTATGATATCGCTATGGGAATCACTACCGTCATAACCCTTTACACCGGCCTCGATTACACTATAAAATATTATTCAATGCTGAAAGATGTCCTAAAATGAAAAAATCTGCTTTCATTAAACTGGCCGCATCTGGATTTTATTCCGGCTACAGTCCTATCGTCCCAGGAACAACCGGAACTATTCCTGCCTGGCTTATTGCCTATTTTCTCATTAGCCATGAGCCCTTGCTTTTGCCGGCAGTGGCAATAATTACCTTGCTTCTATCCATCTATATTGCAGGAAAAGCAGAACCAATACTCGGCCATGATGCCAAGAAGATAGTCATCGATGAATGGGCAGGGATGTTTATTACGCTGATTATGGTGCCCTTCTCTCTCTTGAATTATGTCATCGCCTTTTTAGCTTTTCGGGCGCTGGACACGGTAAAATTCTTTCCGGCCAATGCCGCCGAAAAACTGCCCCGCGGGTGGGGAGTCACCGCCGATGATGTTGTCGCCGGAATTCAGGCTAATTTATTAAGTCGTTTGATAATTTTTGTTATTGGTTGTTATCAGTAATAATTGATAATTTGCCGGAGGAAGAAAAATGGAAGTCGAAATTATCACTATAGGCGATGAAATAATCTCCGGGCATACTATCGACACCAATTCCGCCTTCATCGCTAATAAATTGGCTGAAATAGGCCTTTGGGTGACCTACAAGACAGCTGTCGGAGATGACCTCAAACGCATGGAAGAAGTCATTAATCAAGCAATGAAAAGGGCGAATTTGGTTATAGCCACAGGCGGACTTGGACCGACCGATGATGATATTACCAAGCGCGCGATTGTCAAAGTGTTCAAACGAAATCTGGTTTTTCACGAAGATGTTCTGGAAGATATAAAACGCCGATATGAAGTCCGCGGGATGAAGATGCCCTCGATTAACCAAAATCAGGCTCTTCTGCCGCAGGGAGCGACCTATCTTCCCAACAAGACCGGCTCGGCGGTCGGAATTGTTATTGCAGAGGGTGATAAGATATTCGCTTCCCTGCCCGGAGTTCCGCGGGAAATGGAGATTATGGTATCCGATGAACTTATACCTTTCCTGCAAGAGCGCATCCGGCCGGGTTTTTTGCGGGTAATAAAATTGCGGACAACCGGAATCATTGAATCGGCGCTCGCGGAGAAAATTATGTCATTCACTGCCAAACTGCCGGAACCATTACGGTTAGCCTATCTTCCATCTTATGGCGGGGTCGATCTGAGAATTGTATCTTTCGGGGCAACTCGAGAAATGGCTGATTCCCCCGCCGAAACTCTGGCCAAACAATTGAGAGAGACAATCGGTAACTATATTTATGGAGAAGGCGCTGATACTCTGGAAGGTGTTATCGGGAAACTATTGAAAGAAAGAAATGAAACGCTGGCCACGGCTGAATCATGCACGGCGGGGCTTCTGGCCGGACAGATAACCTCAGTTCCCGGATCATCGGCCTACTTCGAACGAGGCGTGGTGACATACTCCAATCGCTCCAAAATTGAACTTCTCGCTGTGCCGGAGGCAACTATTGAGACTCATGGCGCCGTTTCCGCAGAGACCGCTGAAGCGATGGCGATCGGCATTAGAGAAAAGGCCGGTGTCGATTACGGCGTATCGATCACTGGAATAGCCGGCCCCGACGGCGGCGCCGAAGATAAACCGGTCGGAACCGTTTTCATTGCGGTGGTTTCGGGCCGGGGGGTAAGATCGAAAAAGCTGATGCTTGGCAAAGACCGTAATATAAACCGCAGACGGTCGGTCTATGCGGCATTGGAATTGATAAGAAGAACCATACTGGGGTTGGAATAATGCGTTTATTCATTGCTCTACCATTGACCAAAGAAATCGAGGAAGCTCTGGGAAAAATAATTTTTGTCCTCAAACAGAAGAGCGGCAGGGTAAAATGGGTAGCTCCAAAAAATATACACCTGACTGTCAAATTCCTGGGCGAGGTAAATGAAAACAAGATCGACAGCATAAAATCGTCTATCCAGACAATAGCCCTAAAATATCAGAGGGTGGATTGCACGATTGATGCGATCGGCGGATTCCCAAACCTATCTCGCCCCAGAGTGATCTGGGCCGGCCTGACAGGGCAGGTGCAGGTTTTGGAAAATATCGTCCATGATGTCGAGGAAGAGACATTCAAGCTTGGTTTCCAAAAGGAAGAGAAAAGATTCACCCCTCATCTCACGCTGGGCAGAATTAAGGAGAATTATGGTCTTGATGATTTGGTCAGTTATATCAAAACCTACCAGATGGAATCTCTGAACTGTCCGATATCAACGCTGTCTCTTTTCAAATCCACTCTCACGCCTGCCGGCCCAATCTATGATCGATTGCTTGAGGCGGAATTGGGCAAATGATGCACCCTGCTTGGGCTACTTCTTCTCTCTCAGACTGTAGTCGGGGGTGAGGCTTATAGAGTTGAAAATGGCGACATAGTTTTCATAGCGGAATTGAGGAATTGTGCCGTTGGCGACGGCCTCCTTCACGGCGCAATCAGGTTCGCTGACATGAATGCATCCGGTAAATCGACATTGTGAGATGTATTTTTCGAATTCGGGATAATGCTCAGCCACTTCGTTTCTTTCCACCTGCCAGAGGCCGAGGACTTTTAGGCCCGGGCTGTCGATGACGAATCCTCCGTGCGACAATGCAAAAAGCTCGACCAAAGATGTGGTATGAATTCCCCTGTTGGAATATGAGGATACTTCACCCGTCTTGAGATCAAGTCCTGGGATTAGTCTATTGAGAAGGGCCGATTTGCCGACACCGGAATGGCCGGCGAAAATTGATTTATGATCTTTCAGGAGCTCTTGTAATTTTTCACAACCCTCGCCGGTTTGAGCCGAGACAAGACAGACAGGAAAACCGAGCGATTGGTAAGCTCTTTCTACTATCAAGAGAAACTCTGTTTTTCCGAGGTCAATTTTATTTATTATTATTAATGGCTGAAGTCCGCCCGCTTTGGAGGCCACAAGAAAGCGGTCGATAAGTCCGGTCTTGAGCGGCGGCGATTTTACCGATGAAATAATCGCCAGCTGATCCAAATTGGCGGCGATAATTTGCTTTTTCGCCTCAATCCCTTTAGCGGCGCGGAAAAACATCGAACGACGTTCTTCTATGTCCTCGATCATTCCGGTTCCATCGGGATTGAATGAGATGATTACATCATCGCCCACCGCTACGGGAGTGGTCGAGTGGGTCTTGTGTTTTAACTTGCCCCTGATTTCGCAAGAGATGTTTTTATTATGACAACGAACTATGAACGACTTGCCATGACCGCGGATTACTATCCCTTCATGGGCGGCGGAGTGCGTCATCATCCTCTTCCATAAGCAAATCCCGCCAATCCATATCGGCATCATCCTCTAATCGACGCTGACGCCTGCGGTTTTCTTTCTTCTCCGAAAATTTATTTTCCTGCGATTTTTTCTGGGCGTGTTCCCATTCCATCTGGCGACGCCCTTTTTTTGTCCGGTCATTGCCGGATTTCTTCAAGTCTTTCTTCTCGAACATACCTCAAGTTGCTTGATTGATAATTTAATTAATTTCGATAAGTAATATATCGGCTAAAATTGATTTTCTTTACAGGTATAATCCAAATCTGTAACAGCCATTATGGGCATCTTGTTCAATCCGTCTAATGCCGGATGCGGCACAAGTTGGTTATTTAAATTAAATAATTCGGGCGGGAGAATCAATGGAAAATTGGGAATTATTAATCATCCCCCTATAATTTTTTTAAAAGACTGCCACATTCTGGCGCCGGGATATGTCTTCCTTCTTGACAGAGTTTTCGAGAATATTATATTTGTGATAGGGTTTGTAATCAAAATAAATCGTTTCAAGGAGGTGATTATATGAAACAAAAGCTATTTGGATTGTCACTTATTTTATCTGTAGCGATAATTTGCCTGTTGATAAAATGTGACAATTCCCCATCAAAGCCGGTTGAGTCGGAATCCGACTATGATATTTATTTTAGAGATGATTTGCCGGATGGCAAATTCTTTGTATTCAACACTAAACAACTGGCTATTGTGGATTCTTTTGACATACCATATTGGGGCTCATGGCCGCAACTCTCCGCGGACGGCAGATATATGTTCTGTCCCGATGAAAAACTATCGATAGTTGATATGCAGACAAGACAGCTTGTGACTCAATTGGACATCACAGGATTTTTTGTTGAAGTTTCTCCGGATAATCGATATTTTGCCCTTTTCCGCGATAGCCTCCAGATCTTTGACGCTCATACATTTCAAAAAATCTATTCAGATACTGGTGGCATCACTAATGGAAAATTTACCTCTGACGGCAAAAGGCTATACTGTCTGAAAAGATACGCTGACATTTATTGTCTTAATCTGAATACAACTCCTTTCGTTTCGAAACTCATTGATTACCCTTGGGCCTCCCCTTCAGGTGTAGTCGCATCAAAAGACGAGAAATATCTTTTCGTACTTGGGCAAGGGCACGATCGGTCGAAACTCTTTCAGGTCTATGATATAAATCGTGATTCAGTCATTTTCTCTTTTGCTCCAAGACTCTCAGGAGGAATTGGAGAGGTGAATATTACGCCCAATGGGGATCTTGTCGTCTTTGCCGACGGCGAGCCTAATGGCGGCTTTGAGCCGCCGCCAGCATCAAGAACCATCTGTATCTTTAATGCCAAAACATTCACCATGGAGGCAATAGTCCCAACCTTCGGCGTCGATCCCGACTATCCTGACGGACTCCCTGCTTGGCTAACTGTAATAACGCCGGACGGAAGATATTTTGTGAGTGGTGGCATGGGAATTATCGTCATTGATTTGCATTCCAAAAGAGTAGCAAAATTATTTGAGTTCCCAGAACGATATCTGCAAGGTATTACATGTAGAAAAATTAAAAAATAGAGGGGTGAAATCATGATGCCGAAATACAAAATAATGATACCCTGTAGTATTCTGATTGTCATGTTAGGAGTGACCACTTATGCCAATGACGAGTATTTCTATTCAGGCGGCCAGAGAGAATCTTTGCAAATAGACTCCACAAAATGCCTGATAAAATTTTCACAGGACATTCCACCTGAAAGCTATGACTCCATTCTCTCTGGAATCTATGGAATTGAGGGAACTATCCAAAATGCACAGGTTCTTGATGATTTTTTCGCCTGTTCGCTATCGGTCGGTATAGATTATGCCGCACTCATGGCGACCCTTGCTGGAACAGAAGGGATTGATCTCTTCAATCCATTCTATCTCATGCATGATAGCATAGATTTTGTCGTGGGTCAAACTTTTTGCTGTCAATTTTTCGATAACATCTCAGCAGGGACAATCGACAGCCTGAATTTAGTCTACAAAGTCGAAGTTGAAGGTGCCGACCAATTTGTACACAATAATTTTCTTCTCAAAGTGACCGATTCCAGTCCAGGCAATGTCGTTGAAATTGCCAATATATACTATGAAACCGGATTTGCGGTATTTTCTCTGCCCAACACTCGCCCGGAAATTGAATGGTGCGGAAAACAGGCTTGCGATTACTTCATTTCGAGTCAATATAATATCAAAGGGATAATCGGACGCTGGGATACTGCAACAGCCTGGGATATTACGGCCGGCGACAGCAATCTAATCGTGGCGCTATTGGATGAAGGCTTTGCGTGGCATTTTGAGGTTCCTTCAACAAGATTAGCACCGGGATATGATTTTGGCGAATTGGATGCCGATCCAAAACCGCCTGATTCGTCGGCGCATGGAATGCTTTGTGGAGGGTTGATAGCGGCCGAGAACAGTTGGGATACTGTGAAAACTGATTATTCCGGTATTGCCTCAGTGGCCCCCAATGTCAAAATAATGCCTCTCAAAATTGTTAAAGATTACATGCTGTTTGGCGAATATATATTGGCTGACTGGTATAGAATCGCCCAAGCGTTTGATTATGCCAGAACAAATGGGGCCTCAGTACTTTCCTGCAGTTGGGGACAGAGCAAGCCCGGCGCGACCACTGCACTCGATAATGCCATTTCGAGGGCCTATAACCTTGGGAGAGGCGGCAAGGGCTGCATTATCGTTTGCGGTTCAGGTAATGGGGGTGGAGGGATAATCTATCCAGCAAGCAATTCACTGACAATTTCGGTCGGCGCAAATAAATCAAATGATTCTATTTGGTCATATAGCTCGCATGGCCCTGGGCTTGATGTTGTCGCGCCAAGCGGTGATATCGGATGGGCAGGTGATTTGTGGTCGCTAGATCAAATAGGTCAATTGGGTGCAAATCCAACATACCTTGACTGCGGATATTATACTAATGCCTGGTGGTGTGCCTTTGGCGGAACCTCAGCCGCCTGCCCCTTGGTTTCCGGTGTCGCCGCGTTCCTGCTATCCCGCCGGCCGGATTTAACATCATCCCAAGTGTATGATATCATAAGAAATTCTGCCCAAACCCATCTCAAATGGGGTAACATCACTCCTCCAGATGATCAATATGGCTACGGAAGAGTCGATGCCTTTCGGGCATTATTAGCAGTCTGCCGAGGGGATGCTAATAATGAC
>CAZCFT010000094.1:0-8612 GCA_964498015.1 uncultured Ignavibacteriaceae bacterium | reverse complement strand
GTATTGCCAAAGTCCCCAAGGCAAATCATACTTTTTCAACAGCGGAGTCGACGCTAAAGCTTTTTGCCTTGACGGGGCAGTGGCTTCTGAAAGGAATTGATCTAGATGCTAAGGCTAAATGAAATTACTGCGATCATATTTCCGTTGCCAGAATTGTTTCATTTTGAATATCTCCCGGGTGAAAAATGCTGATTGGATTTGACGGCCGATCTTTTGCAACCGGGCGGATTGAAGGCATGATGGTCTATAATAAAAATCTCCTGACTCGACTGTCGCAGGATTATCCTCTTAACGAGTATCATCTTTTCTTCAATTCCCTGACCAAGGATTATAAGAAAATAGGTTTTTTGGATGAACAGGAAAATGTCAAGAAGATTGTAATGCGCATTCCTACGACAGGTTTTGATCGGGTTGATACGGACCTGTTTTTTAGTCGATCTCTGCCACTTTATCTTAGAAAAAGGAAAATTGATCTTTTTCACGGTCTGCAATATTTTGTGCCTCCTGAGGGCAGGGCCAAAGTCGTAACGACTTTTCATGATCTGTTTGCTTTGATATTGCCGGAACTGCATTCTTCCCGCATTATTGACTTTCGGCGCCACTGGTACAAATTAGCCATTGAACGTTCGAAATTAATTATATCGGTATCACAGTCGACTAAGAACGACCTGATGAAATACTTCAATATAGCCGAGGATAAAATCCGCGTGATTCATCATGGCATCGCCGATAATTTCGGCCGTGTTACGGATCAAGGTAGATTGGCGGAGGTCAAATCAAAGTACAATTTGCATTATCCTTTTATTCTGGCTCTGGGGGGACGCTATGGCAGGAAAAATAATGCGCAATTAATAAGGGCGCATTCATTGCTGGTTCAAAAGGGCGTCAGTGATATTAAATTGGTTTTCTTTGGCGGGGCGCCTGGACTTATAGATGTATGGGGTCACTTAATTAATTCTCTCGGTTTGGATGGAAAGGTGCACTTCATATATCCAATAGCGGATGACGATTTACCGACCCTTTATAGTTTGGCACAGCTTTTCGTTTATCCGTCCCTATATGAAGGTTTTGGGATTCCAATTTTGGAAGCAATGAAATGCGGAACTCCGGTTATTACATCTAATGTATCCTCGATGCCGGAAGTGGCAGGAGATGCGGCGCTTTTGATAAACCCGACGGATGTAAATGATTTAACAAGCGCTATTTTAAAGATGCTTAATGACAGTGAATTGCGACAAGCATATCGTGAGAAAGGATTAAGAAGAGCGGCCCAATTTGGTTGGGATAAGGCGGTAAAAGAAACGGTAAGAGTATATGAAGAGGCGCTACAAATATAGTAATGCAAACTTAATGCCATGAATCGGATTGATACTACCAAAAGGGTTCTTATCGTTACTTATGTCTTCCCTCCGATGGCGGCGGTAGGCGGTCAGCGAATTGTAAATTTCTGTAAATTCCTCCCGCGCTATGGCTGGAGGCCGGTTGTATTGACAGTTAAAAATGGAGTCAATACTTCATGGGATTCGACACCGCTGAAATCAATCCCAGAGACAATCATTTATCGCTCACGCACTTTCGAACCGATTCTCCGACGCGAAATAAAGCAAGCCAAAGATAGGGAAAAATACATTCCAGCGCCGTACGGGGTAACGCAGGACAAAATGCAATCGGCAGAGATCTCATTCCTAAAAAGAATAAAAAGATTTCTGAGAATGCTTTTGACCGTGCCCGACCATGCTATATTCTGGATTCCTTTCGGTTTTCTCAAAGGATTGAAAGCCATTCGCCGAGAAAAAATTTCGGTTATTATGTCATCCTCGCCACCGGTATCAACCCATATTCTGGCTTCGCTACTCTCTCGATGGACAGGAATTCCTCATCTTGTTGATTTTCGCGACCTCTGGACATTGAACCAAAACTATGACCAGCGAGGGTATACTCCCTTTTTCAAAAAATATGATCGTTTCTGGGAACAGTTCGTTTTTAAAAAGGCTGATAGATTAATGACCGCATCTCCCGGATTTACCAGTGAATTGAATGATTACATCCCCAATCCGCCGGGAGGGGAAATTGTTACAATTACCAATGGCTTCGATTATGGTGAGGTGGATTTAGAGCGTGAGTTTGAAATTCAGGATAGTGGGAAGTTCAAAATTCTGCATACCGGTTCGCTTTATGGGCAGTTCAATCCGATTTTTTTCCTTGAATCGCTCGCTCTCTGGCTTAATTCCAATCCAGAATTAAAAGACTCGGTCAGGGTCGAGTTCATTGGCAATTCTGATTATGATTATTCTGCTTGGGTCGAGCAATTGGGTTTGAAAGAAGTCGTAAAATTTCGCGGTTATATCCCCAGAGCTGAGCTTATTCCACAGCTTCAGCAAGCCGATTATTTACTGCTTTTGATCGGATTTAGAAAAGAGGCCGCAAGCGTCATGCCGGCAAAAATGTACGAATATCTCGCCTCGGGAACAAAAATATTGGCTCTTGCCCCGCTGGGGCCGGCCGTCGAATGGATTACTAAGTACTCAGCCGGAACTTGCATAACGGAACCGGATAAAGAAAAAATGGTTAAACTGCTTCAGGAAAGATACAAGCAGTGGCAAAGCGGGCATTCCGAAAAAAGGAAATATCGCTATATTGAAGAGATTGACAGAGCGAAACTCGCTGGGCGGCTGGCAAATTTGCTTGAGGAAACGGCCCAAGTAAGGGGTAAAAGGATAAGTCGGTGATATAAAAATGGCTCAGGTTTCTTATGCAGATAAAACCCGGCAGGTAATCACCGGCCGGCATTTGCTTATTCTGGGACTGGCGTTGCTTTCTCTTGTCGCTGGAATTCTTGTCAATCTGGTTGAGCCTCTTTATGTAATACTCGGAGTTGCCGGTCTGATAGTATTATTTCTTATTATGAAATATGATTATCTGGGTCTGATCATCTACCTTTTAATCTTCTTATTTCGGCCCGGTGAAACATATACCGGTTTGGAGAAGATTCGTCTTGAACTTATTCTCGGGTCATCGCTGGCATTTTTGACATTATTAAAAAACAAGTACCGTTATGGTTCATTCACAGTCCCTGACAGCAAACTGAATACCGATTTTCTGCTTCTCTTGGTCGCCATTGCCGCTTCGCTGGTCTTCTCGTTCTGTAAAGATTGCACTATTGAAAGCCTTCAAAATATGATTAAACTTGGCGTTTTCTATCTTCTGATAATTCTCGTAGTTGATACGCCAAAGCGTCTGGAGATTTTTTTCTGGATTTTTATTTTGACTGTTGGCAAATCGGCGTTTGATATTACCTTTGGGTTTTATCATGGGCAGGCGATTTTCAATCAGGGGCTCAGCCGTGCCACTGGAGCCAATTCATCCATGGATAATTTCAATGGTATTGCGATTACAATGAACACGGTCATTCCTTTCGTCTATTATTTCCTGCTCCACTATAAAGGATTGTGGAAAAAAGCGATTTTAGGATTAATTTTAGCGCTCTTTGTCTGGACATTAATTATCACCGGTTCTCGTGGCGGGCTGATAGGATTCTTGGCAATCACGGGGGTAGTCTGGTGGCAGTCGCGCCATAAATTGGCAATGGCGCTTTTCCTGATAGTTTTCTTAATCGTGGGGTGGACTTTTTTGGGAGAAGACAGCAAGGCCAGATATCTGACTATTTTTGGAGATCAACTTGATGAGTCATCCGAAAATCGGATTAAGTCATGGATGGATGGAATCATGCTCTTTATCAAAAGGCCCATCTCCGGGGTCGGCGCCGGGGCTTTTGCCACCGCCCGTTCGGAGAGCTTTGGTGTTTACTTAAATGCGCACAGTCTCTATATTCAGGTGCTGGCGGAGCTTGGCTTAGTCGGAACTATAATCTATATCAAATTTTTGAGAGACCTGTTTAGGACAAATTTGAGAACCATAAGAGAGGTACATCTGAAAAAATCAAAGAATTTTATATTAGAGCCGATTTCCCGGGCGACTATCGTCTCTTGCTTTTCACTTCTAATCACTGGAATATTTGCGCATTCGGCTTATCGATATACGTGGTATTTTTTGGCGGCGTTGACGGTTGTAGGCGAACACCTTCTTAAAAGAGAGTCTTCCGAAACGATGGAAATTGATTCCGCCGCCCGGAAAATCTCCTTGCCCCAAGACGGCGGGTTGGACACAATCACATAGGAATGAAATATGGGACTGTATTCATCAATCATAAGAAAAGTAATCCTTCCTCAGCTACTGAAAAGGGATAATCGCGGCTCGGCCATTGAACATTGGCAATTCTTTGACCAAAGTCAGTACTGGCCTCGGCAAAAGCTCTTGGACTATCAATGGCAGAGAATCAAAATGCTTCTCAAGCATGCTTATGAAACAACTGGATATTATAGGAAAATCTTTGACGAACGAGGTCTATCGCCGGACTCTTTCACGAGCTTCGAGGATGTCACCCGCCTTCCCATATTGACGCGAAGTGATCTCTTTGATCATCGCACTGAATTGATTTCCGACAAGTTTGATATTAATAATCTTCAGGAAGCGCTTACGGGCGGCACGACAGGACAGCAAGCTTCAATATATCGCAATCAGGAAAGTTTCAATCTGAAGCTGGCGATGGCATGGAGACATGAGGGTTGGATGGGGCGGAAACCGTGCGACAGGATGGCTTATATCTGGCCTGCCCATATCGATTTCCATGCCGGAGAGACGCTAAAAAGCAAACTGAAAGATAGATATTTGCTTGGTGAGACTGTCTATTATGCGGGTCTGAATGATGAGAAAGTATTTGAAAAATATTATCGCGATATGATTAAATTTAGACCGGAGTATATGAAAATCTTCCCATCTTGCACCGTGCCTTTTACTCAATACATCCTCAACTCAAATTTCGAGCCTCTTCGTCTTAGAGGAATAATGTCCACGGGCGAACCCCTTTACGAAAATGACAGAAAATTATTCCAGAGCGCATACGGCTGTTCCGTTTATGATATGTATGGTTCCCGAGAGGTAGGTAATACTTCCTGCGAATGTTCTGCCCACGAAGGATTACACATAGCCATGGAAACTTCCTATCTGGAATTTGTTTCTCAGGGAAAATCGGTCGATCCGGGAGAAGAGGGAGAGATTCTGATTACCGACCTCACCAATTATGCCTTTCCTATGATTCGCTATCAGATTAACGATTTCGGCATTTTCCTGAAACAATCCTGCTCCTGTGGACGGGAATTGCCTCTCATGAGCCCCGGTATCGGAAGGCTCCAGGACTATATCTATACGCCTGACGGAGTCAGGCATTCCGGACAGATGCTTGGTTATCATATTTCAGCTGCCCCGGATGTAAAAATAGGTCAAATTCAAATAGTGCAAAAAACCCTGACAGATTTTCTTGTAAGAATAACGAAAAAACCGGAGCCGACAACGAAAGTCTTTGATTTTATTAAAAGCCAGATGAGAAAGCTTATTGGAGAAGCAATAAATATCAATATTGAGATAGTGGATAAAATCCCTCGAGAAAAATCAGGAAAGACAAGATTTGTAATTTGTGAAATACAGGATTCGGAGAAAAAGGCCGGAGCTTAACGCCAACAATATGAAATGCATTATTTCCGGCGAAATGACTTCCCCACCAAAGGAGTTTGTCTCAAAAGTTCCCCCACCCGTTGTGCCAGTTCCTTTTTCTCGACCGACCGAGAAATGTGAACTGGCACATCTGTTGACGCCCAACGAGTTACAAATCGGCAGGTCATACTCCGACTTTGTCGTAGAAGGACCTGCCGAAACGGAATGGAGTTTTGAGACAGACTCCTTGATCCAGTATCCAGTCCGGCAGTAGCCGGATCAGGCCTCGTGACCGAACAACCGGCTCATAAGTGTAAGCCAGTAACTGACTTCTGGATGTATTGTGGTCGGTTGATCCTCAAACCAATTCGCCGACGGCGGTCGCATGGCATTCCCAAGTCAATTCGCGACAGGGGATTGACTTGGGGATGAACTGGCGCCTGACGGAAGGGAACTTTCGAATTGGCTTATGACATTAGGGTTTCTCAATACTCCCAATGGTGTCGGAAAAAAAATTGTTCAAGAATTGAACCGGTAATTGCAAGTAAACAATAAGTTTTGCGGTTTTCATGGCCGAATATTAGATTTAGGAGACTTGGATTAAGTCTGAAATGAATTGGATATATTGGGTATAGTGTATTATATACCAATGGAATAGAAATGAAACTCCCAATTCCCGAGATTGGGTTTATAAATCCACGAGGTTGTTATGAAAAATATTCTTCTTGTTTTACTCATGATTTCCATCTTTGAATTAGCATATTCGGATCCGACGGTCATGGTCAAGTTATATACTATTGACAGCAGTACGAGCCGAGATTATTCCCCTCTGGCCATCCCGCGATATCAGCTGGCTCCTCTTTCTGGGTCGGGCGACTTGGCCATTTATATGGCCGCCGGATTTCCCACGACCAGAAGCGATTTCTATTTGACCTTGAATCCCGACAGCGCTACTCCCTGGGTGAGCATTTTCACCGGAATAAGTTACCCTCTCGATCACGGCCATATCAGCGTCTATAATGATACCGTTTATTTGGGCAAATCGGGTACTAATATGTATGCTTTTGCCGTAACCGGCGGGGATTCACTTACTCAGCTCTTTACATACAATTGGGGCGTGACTGAGCAGACGATTTATGTCGCTTCAGTTTGGAGACTTCCCGGAAGTGATACTGCCATAGCGGTTACGCGTGGCTATGGACAACCGAATGCGAACGATATAATGTATTATATTTCGACCGATAAAGGTCAAGCATGGGATGGTCCATTTCTTCTGGCTAACTGGTCTTCTTTGGGAAACAGGGTTAGAATAGGTGGAAATATATATAACAATACGCTCGCTATTGCGGCTGATTCGAACGATGTCGCTATTGTTTGGTTTACCTGGAACCGTGCCACCCAGAGCTGGATGAATGAAGGGCATGTTTTTAATAGGCCGTTTTTCAGGGGGTATGGAGGGAATTCTCTGGAAGATACGATAAGATTCATTGTCACCACTAAAGATTATTCAGGCGGGGATTCTGTGATTTGTGCCTATAGGAATAAAGGGGCGGCCAATTGGACTGAAGGTCCCGCATTCCAGAGTTCGTCAGTCGCCAGAACGCTTCCACCACATGCCGCCATAACCTATATCGAAAGCTCCCGTAGATTGGTTCTTTTTTATACCAAATCAGATTTTGCTGTTAACGATTCTATCGATGTTTATATGCGTTATTGGAAGACCGCTGAAAGGATATGGTCCTCGCCGACTAAAATTTCTCGGGGCTCCAATAATTCCGAATTTGCGACTGCCTGCCGGGTTCCGGTATCGCACGGCGATGTCTGTTACGTGACTTATGCCAGAGATTCAGTCGTAGGCGGGACGCTCTATCATTATGCCGATCTGGCTAAAATCAGCTTTCAGACTTCCGGCGATACAGTCCCGCCGGGTCGAATTAATGATCTTGGGGCTCAACCGGGCCCGGCGTATGGCGAGGCGCGGCTGAGTTGGACCGCCCCGGGTGATGATGCATATAATGGAACAGCCGGTTATTATATTATCAAGTATTCGAATTCCTCAATAACCGAACAAAATTTTGATGCGGCACAATCATTTGACGCCCCCCCGATTCCTTCACCCGCGGGCACGAATGAAACCTGCACTATCAGCGATTTAACTGACGGAAAAACCTATTATTTTGCGATCAAGGCTGTTGACACGGCGGGAAATGTGTCACCGATGTCAAATATTGCGCACGCCGCTAATGAAAATCCTTGTCCTTGACGAAGAATTCCCCTTCCCGCTAAATACCGGCAAGAGAATTCGTAGCTTCAATCTGACCAAAAGGATTGCACAACGGCATGAACTGCATTATCTGGCTTATGCAACCGGCAATTCCGAAGCTTTCAAGGAATTGGAGAGAGCCGGGATATATCCGATTGCGGTTTCGCATCATGTGCCGCCCAAGTCGGGGGTATTATTCTATTTTCGGCTCTTAATGAATCTTTTTTCGAAATATCCCTATATTGTCACCAGCCATTATTCCAAAATATTCCAAAAGCATCTTGAAGATGCACTGGACAGAATAAGGCCCGACTTGATCATTTGCGAATGGAGTCCATATGCTATATTTGGTAAAAATATAACAGACACAAAAATAATAATCGTGGCACATAATGTCGAAAGCCGAATCTGGGAAAGGTATTATGAAAACGAGCCTCACCCAATCAAAAAATGGTATATCAAAAAGCAGATGCAAAAAGTGGCGAGATTTGAACATGCCGTTTTCAATTGGGCAGATGGGGCGACAGCGGTCAGCGCCATCGAGACTCAAGAGATTCAATCATATAACCCCTTACTCAATGTAGAAACGGTCGAAAATGGAGTTGACCTTCAATATTTTGTGCCTGATTATAATAGAAGAGTCGGTAAGGAATTGATTTTTGTCGGTTCGATGAACTGGCGGCCGAATCAGGATGCTATCAAGTATTTTGTCGAAGATATTTTTCCGCTTGTGCTGGAAAAGGATAATGATATCATTGCCAATTTTGTTAATATAGACCCCATTAAGATTGAATTTTCT
>CAZCFT010000093.1:0-8660 GCA_964498015.1 uncultured Ignavibacteriaceae bacterium | reverse complement strand
TAAAATCTTCTCATTCGTCAGCCTCCATTCGGCATAAGGGCAGGCCAATTGCATAAAATCCCATGGGATTCTACTTGAAACAGGAGGAGTTACTTGAAAAAGGGGATTATATGGTTTGCGATTCTGGCCATAACTGTCTTGCCCGGCATTATTTTAGGAGACACAATATCTTGGACATTTTGTGTTGATTCTCTGAAGCAAAATTCTGGCGGGAATCATTTTACATATAGCAATCTACCTGTACTGAATATCAACAGGAATTTCTCCATTCCAGTCAAAACCATTTATATCGAAACTGCGGGGAAACTTGCAGAATCCGATTTCATTTTGGGAGAGCAGAGAGTAATCGGCAGGTTGCCTTATCAATTGAGCGACTTTGATAACGCGACAACCGGCATAGATGATATTAGAAAAAATTCTCCCCTGCGCGTGCGCGAGAAACTGAACCACGCAGTCTATGCGATTGATGAATTAACGGCGAAGGGAACGAAATGCTACGCAGTTTCTATCCTTCCACTGACGCTTGATAGCGATAATAATATAATCCTCAATGGCACAATATCTTTAATTACCAATGTTCAGCCACTGTCAAATGTCGATGTATTCAGCATGGCGGGAAAAGAAGCGGCCTCTGGCGATTCAGCGATGTCTGAGGATTTAAGCGCCGCCAGCGGGATTCCGCTTAACTGCAAACTATTGATCATAACTTCACCTCAATTGGCAGGGAGTTTCAAGCCATTGGTGGATTTTAAGAAGGTAATCGGCGCTTCGACGGCAGTCGCTCTGACCGATTCTATTCATGCTCATTATTCGGGGATTGATAAACCGGAGCAGATTCGAAATTATCTGAAGGATTTTTATTCGGCCGGCGGTAAATATGTACTGCTTGGAGGCGATAACGATATTGTACCCCCGCGCTACCTGTTCTATTACAATGTTAATTTCTTGCCCTCTGATTCTAATGACCTTATGCCCTCTGACCTGTACTATGCCGACATGGATGGAGAGTGGGACAAAGACGGCGATGGCGTCTGGGGAGAACCTTCTCAGGACGCGCCCAATTTGATTCCGGAACTGAAAGTGGGGAGGCTTCCGGTGAGAAATGCACAGTCGGTAACAAATTATTGCGCCAAGCTAATAGCCTATTGTTCCAATCCCGGAAACGGCGACTATGAATATTTGACAAAGTCGCTATTTTTTACAGCCGACGAGATGCGTGATTTTCCTGCCGGAGGTCAGCATTACGAAATATCAAGCGTTTACCCGCCCAATTTCATAATAGACACTTTCTCCACTGTCGAGACGCCCTCGGGAGACGCTCCGTCGCCCACCAATCAGGATGGCTTCAGTTCGATCTCAAAAATATCGGAAGGATTTGGAATTATCAATATTATCAATCATGGCCGGGTTGACGGCTTCGTGGTCAAATCAGCCAACTACTGCGAATGGCCGGCATCATATGTATTGACTGAACCCGCCATAAGCAATTATGGATCAATAAGCGCTCTGGCCCAAAATAATAAGGTATCGTTCTATTATTCCCTCGCCTGTAGCGTAGGAGGGTACGATTTGGACAAAATTGATGGAGCAAGCTCGGATGTTTCGCTTGTGGAGCAATTGATTGCGGCGGATTCATCCGGCGCAGTAGGAATGGTTGCCTATGCCCGATGGGGATGGGTGTACTCAAGCTATCTCCTGCAGACGTCTTTTATGAATCATCTATTCACAGACGCCAAAGGCTCCCCGGTTGACGCCATGTATCTTTCCTGGCTTGAATATCCATATTTTCGGGATCTGATATATGGCCAGAATTATTTTGGCGATCCGACTCTCAATATTTATACAAGCCAGCCGGGACGCCTGGATTTTGCGCTTCAAAAGAGCGGCAATAGCGACTACTTGGTTCAGATAACGGACAAAGGTAATCGGATTGCAGATGCAAAAGTCGTCCTGTCTAAAGACGGCGCCATCTTGAAGAGCGGCCACACCAATGTATCAGGCGAATGGATATTTTCGTATAGCTTCAGCTATGATTCGGTTTATGAATTGACGGCAGTTAAAGATGGCTATACAATAGTTCGGGAGAAATATGTTCCTTCCATAGCCTCTGATGTTGACGAGACAGATGATAATGCGCCAACGGAATTTGGGCTGGATCAAAATTACCCCAATCCGTTTAATCCAAGCACAACGATAGAATATTCGATACCTGCTCGGGCCGATATGACCATTGAAATTTTCAATCTCCTCGGACAAAAACTCTGGGAAAAGGAGATTATGAATCAATCCCCGGGAGGTCATATTGTCGAGTGGGATGGGAAAGATAGAGATAGCCGGGAAATTTCCTCGGGAATATATTTTTATAGATTATCTGCGGGCGCCCTGACCCAAACAAAGAAGATGATTCTTCTGCGGTAATTTATCCTCTTGTGCGAAACAAGGCGTGCAATCCCGCTCTTACGTATCCGGAAACAAAGAGCATAAAGCCGCAGAAATAAAGCGACGGCAGTGATAATATACTCTTATTATATTTTCTAAAATATCTATACATGGAATGATGCGATTCAATAATCATCCGGGGCTTCATCTTTCTGATTGTCCCGCCGACAAAATGCTCTACTAAGGCTGCCGGAAAATATAAATTCACAAACCCGCATTCCTTCACCCGCCGGCAAAAATCGACATCATTGAAGAAGATTGGAAAAGATTCATCAAGATAGCCGACTTTCTCAAGCAGGCTCCGTCGAAACATCATAGCGGCGCCCATTGGCTGGTCAACTTCTTTTTCAGTCTCATGGTCAAACCATCCCATTTTCCATCTCGAAAAGATTCTTGAGCGGGGAAATAGGTAGGAAAGTCCGGCCAATTCGTAAAATATATCTCGGTATCGCGGGAAAGTCCGGCAGGATTTCTGGAGATTGCCGTCGAATCCGACAAATTTGGGGCCGATAATTCCAATTCTCTCATCCTGCGCTAATCTTGCCGCCAAATCTGAAATAGCTCTGGTCACTATTCGAGTATCCTGATTGAGGAGGAAAATATATTCTCCCTTGCTCTCTCTCAAGCCTCGATTCACCGCCTTCGCAAATCCGAGATTACTTTGATTTTTGATTAGCTTCACATAATGATGATCTTGTTTAATAGATTCAAATGTACCGTCTGTGGAGCCATTATCAACAACGATTATCTCTGCGGATTCCCCCTGAAGCGATTTCACTATCGAAGTCAGACAATCCGTGATAAACTCAATGCCATTGTAAGAAATGACTATAACAGATATTCTTATGTCATTCATTTCAGGATGCCATCAAGCAATCTTGCGTATTCGCCAGCCATTCGGGTCGTGGAGTATTTTTCCGCGCCGGATATATCAAAACTTGACTGAATTTCATTATTGAGACTCTTCATGCAGATATTATGAATCAAGGAAAATATTTTGTCTTCCTCTTTTTCCGAAAAAACATGCCCATACTGATAGTCTCTTACGAGAGAAACCATATCGGGTGAATTCAGGGCGGAAAGAGAAGGTGAATCTGAAATGACCCCCAGTACTGGTTTGCCGGACATAAGGCAATCATAGACGCGACTCGAAAAAACCCCCAAATAAAGAAGGTCAGCGTCTGCCAAATGGCTTATCGCCTCGAATCGTTGATGATACCCCTCAAGGGCGAGCAGATTCCTCAGAGGGTATATTTTCAGGATCGTTTCCAGATAGTTCCTGTCGACATACCCGACCTGCCTGATCACAATTTTATCTTTAAGTTCGGGCTTTTCCGCAATGAGTCGGGCGACTGCCTTGAATAGCGCTTCAATGGGCGAAAGTCTGTTGAGAGTGCCCAAAATTCCGATAACAAATTTCCCTTTCTCTTTGCGAGTGGCGAAACTCCATCCGTGCGAATATTCCAATTCAGCGCCATTCATGATCACTTCGCCCCGTCCCAGACAATCTGTTATTGTGGAGTAGACGGTCACTATTTTATCGGCGGAAGCGATAATTCGGTCTCTTTGCCGTCTGGCAAAATTTCTTTGAAAATCTGTCGGATAGGTATAGTCAATTGACTCAGAAAACCAGACATCTCTAAAATCCGCGATCCATGGGATTCCGGTTTCTTTTTTCAATCTTAATCCTACAATATGCGATGAGGGAGGGGGCGACGTCGTAATAATGGCTGATATATTTTTTTCTTTTATGATTTTCCTTGCCGCCCGCAATACAAACGGGTTCCAACCACGCTTCAAATCCGGGAAATAGAGATAGGAAAGGATTGACTTACCGGAGAACCCGATAGACGGTTTTTGTCTGGCGCCTAATAAATATAGCATTCTGGAAGGGTCGCATGAGCCGGTACGAATTATTTTATCTTCATCCAAACCCGATAGCAATGTGCTATCATATTCGTGATAAAGAATATTTTTCACAGTCAGTACCGTCACATCGTAGCCATACTTTGGCAGATGTTTCATCAGACCAAGCGGCCGGCCGACACCTCCCATACCAAGCGGTGGAAAGTAATATGAAATAAGAAGAATATTTTTAGCGCCCTGCATCCTTGACAAGCCTTTCCATAATGTTTACAGTCTTCTTTATATTATCCGAGAAGAGCGCCTTTTCCTTGATTACGCGATTATTATGCATCAATATATTGTTGACGTCCGCAGGCATGCGCAATAACTGCTCAATGGCATCGTGCAACGATTCTTGATTCTCCGGATCAAAAAGCAGGGCAGTTTTCTCATCGACCCATTCTCGTACTCCCGGAAAATCACAGACCACGGGGAATAAGCCAGCGGCCATAGCTTCAAGAAGAGAGGCCGGCGAAGAATCAAAAAAGGTCGCTGACAGATAAACGTCAAAGCCTGACATGAATTCGATATATTCATTGCGATCTAAATATTTATAGAAGTTTATCGCACCGGAAGCAATTTCCGATTTGGTCGCCTTTCTAAACTTCTCATAATCGTCCCCCCGGGCAGGGAAAGTGATAATCACTTCTCGACTGAGCAGGAATTCCCTCAACGCACTTAAGATTAAAGTGTTATTGTAAATTTGCTGATGCGGCCTCGGGACAAGAATTTTAAGCGGTCTACGTCTGAGATTTACGGTCTTAATCTTGCTATCGAAAATTTGCATGAGGGCGACTTCAACGCCCCAGGGCACGACTTCAATTGATGATTCGCCATTTATTTCCAACGTTTTTTTCTTCAGGTATTCGGAATCAGCCATAACCTGGGTGGATCGGTACAGGGCATATTTGACTCTCGCTCTGTGCAATGGTGACTTATTCGGGGAAAGCAGAATATCCGACCCCAAACAATGAAGAATCACCGGGCATTTTCGCCATACCCCCGAAACCGCTGTGGCAAATCCGTACCCTGAAGCAAAATGAGGATTAATTATATCGGGAGAATATTTTCTTGCAAGCCTCCTGATTTCTTTGGCGGACAAAAAATAATCCAAACTTGCTATGCCGGTTCTTCGCTTGAGGATTATATCGACATTCTTCCCTTCTTCAAGCGAAGCCAGAGTCACTTCCACTCCCAAGCTTTTCAGTTCAGCGATATACCGGTCTGTATGTATGGAACGGCCATCTGCCAACACAAGAATCTTCATCTTCTCTTCAAACCATAGATAATATGCCCTAATCTGGAAAAATATGTAAAATAGGAGTGAATGCTTCTTTCTCCACCCCATCGCGCTTTCAGTTCCGATACTCCGGCTGCATCAACTGGCGTACCGCCCAAATTAATTCTCTTTATTCCGTGACTTAAGGCATAATCTATTAAAAAATCATATATGAGATGATTGGGTCTTGAGGAATCATCCGTATCTGTATGACTCTGCCAATCAAGGAGTTGATCCCTTTCAACAAAAGCGATATGAGTGGCAGTTATTCTATCATTGTGTAAGATTATCGGCCAAAGTATGCGGGCATCTGTTAGAGATATCTCCAGTAGTCGCCGGAAAAATTCCAATGAAAATCTCGAACCATGATTATGGCGTTTTGCTGTGGCCAATACCAATCTGTAGATTTCATTAAGTCGACTCCCATCATCAAGTATTGCCAATTTTACATTCTCTCTTTTTGCATGGCGAACATATCTTCTTATTCTCTTATTGGGAGGGAGGTATGAATCACCGTGCAGAGAAATAATACTGCTTGATGTTTCCCGTCTCTCAAATGACTCCATTTCAATATCCGCCGGTGGATTATATATATCGGCTCTGATAATCCTTTCCATACGGAGGTATGAAGCAAAACCTTGATAAAACCTGCTTTGATCTTCTACTGTCAGGTCATGTGCGAAAAATGGCCCGCCATATAAACTCTCCGGATGAGACCTGAATCGTCTCAGATATTTTGGCCCAAATGTCACTGCCGCCATTCCGGCCTGAAGCTTTCCCTGATGCTCCATGATAAGAAAAACCGGCTTGCCGCCAAATTCTCCCCAGAGCGATGTGAAACCAGGCGATGAGAAAAGGGAGTCTTCTGTTAATATCGACCATTCGTCCCGAGGAATATCATCTATTGAGCAAACCTGAAGGGTCATCATTGCCTAACGAGAAAAATTTTGCCGCGTCCTGTTGAACCATCAACGGCGGTAATAAGAAATAGATATACTCCCGAGGCAACCTCTGCGCCATGCTGATTCTTGCCATCCCAGGGTACATTGGCGCTTATCTCCCGCACCAGCTCTCCCGCCGATGTGTAGAACCTGACTGTCGCCACCCCGTCATAATTCAATGAAAGCAAGTCTCCGTCACCTCTGATTATAAATGGATTAGGAAATGCTATTACCTGTTTGATATCTCTGGTGGGGCGACCGATATCCGACGGCAAGATTGAAATTCCGGAATAAGTTCCGGCCCAAAGATCATTGGTCACCGGATTAATAAGCAGGGCATTGATTCTATTATCCGAGAGGCCTGAATTAAGGATATTGAATACTTCTACCGAATGACTGCTGGCGTCATATCGCGCCAATCCGTTATAGGCCCCAATCCAGATATTCCCGCGGCGATCAAATTCCAGGGCTGTGACTTCGGGCCCAAATCCGTGGGGAAGAATCACATTCACAAATCTCTCAATACCCGGATCGTATCGAGAAAGGCCGAATTTGGTTCCCGCCCACAGAGTACCCTCATTGTCAAATCGGACAACATTGACAGTATTTGAACCGAGCCAACTATTGTCTTCGCGTAAGTTAACAATGGAATCATCGGATTTGTCGAATGGATCCGGGCCAAAATCATAGTAATAAATTCCCCGGTCGGCGGTGGCTACGGCAAACCAGTCGTTGAAGCAGTCAACCGAATTCAGAAGAAATATCGGAATGCCATCCTCACTCCCGAATGAACTCCAGCGGCTGATATCATTCAGGTCAACCACGCAAACGCCGTTTCCATCACGGGCGGCATAGTTGGTTATGAATAAAAAATGGTCGGCCATGGCCATATGAAAAGCAACCACATAGGACGGGTTTTCAGAGACACCATGCAGGCTGGAATTATTTTCTTTAAAGATAATAGTTGTCTCCGGTTTCACTACTGCGGCGCCGCCTCCCCAGGTTCCGATCCATATTCCCCCGCTGTCATCCTGAACCGATGAAGTTGCCCATTCACCAACCTGCGAGAAAATCGGTTTCCAGCCGGAGCTGTCAAACTGAGCGACATCCTTATTATAAAAACACCCTACGACTCTGCCATCCGAATTTGAGGAAAACGCCGTGACTCTGTTGTCAGGCAACCCCCCATCGGGAAATTTAGAATAATCAGCCCCCGCGCCGTAATAGATTCCTTTTGACTGTTGACCTATCCAGTGGACATCATCGATATAACGGCCGCAGGAAAAATTATAATCGGGAAGAGTCGGGGTGTTATTCCAAGTAGTTCCGCTTTCAGTATGTATAAAAAACCCACCGGATGCATAAATGATGAGCGAATCCCCCTCAATTATCATGTGCTCGACTGAAATATTATTTCGTGTAGGGACTCTTATAAATGACGTATCGCTCCCCGAAATTTCCATCCTGAAGGCGCCTCGCGTAGCGCCGACATAAAACTTGTTATGATAATAAGCCAAAGCGGTAACAATATCACTCTGCAGTTCGGGGAACTTTGCGGTAGTGAAAGTTTCCCAATTAAGATACGATTTAAGCAAGTCAGGATTGCTTTTATCGGCGACCGCCAACCCGGAATTTGTAGCAATCCAAATTGTATCTCCCAGAATTAGCAGATCGTTGACCGCCGGATTCGGATTAAAATTGCCGAAACGACTATAGAAATCCTGTATCTGTCCGCCATCTATGGCTTTAGAAAAGAGGGCCAGACCTGAAGATGTCCCCACCCAGAGGTTGGAATCATCGTCAGCAATGGAATAGAGCGTTAGAAGATTATTATCCCGATCAAAGAAGAGAAATGGAGTATACTGGCCATTATTATATTTAATAAGCTCCCCGTATCCGGCAAGCCAGACATTCGAGGAGTTGTCTTTCAGAATAAAATAAAGGTCATTTGTACCCAGCCCATCCGTTTTTGTAATCTTTCTCATCCCCTGAGTATTCGGGTCGATTTTGAGCCATCCCCCGGATGTCATCACCTGGAGCGAATCGTCAAAATAATCCATAAACCTGACCTGGGAAGTCGAAGTATATGAAATCCA
>CAZCFT010000092.1:0-8724 GCA_964498015.1 uncultured Ignavibacteriaceae bacterium | reverse complement strand
ACGGTATACAGGGAGCTGAGTTAGTACAAGTGCGGAAATTCCCAGGGATGATTTGCACTATGTTATTGAATTGTCCAAATTCCTGAAAAGGTGTAGATTTCTACCGCTTTTTTTGAAACACAAGAATCATATTCTCGGACCCGCGATTGAGAGCTGACTTGCCATAACAGCCGAAGCTCTCGCTGAGCCTCAAATCAGCCCCGGCCGCTATCTTTCCTATCTCCTCAGATGTATATTCCTTCTCGGAAATACCAAAAAGCCGATTCTCTTGAGTAACCGAGTCGATGGCAAAATCCCGAAGTAATTTGACTCTGTCATCCGCAAAATAGTACTGCTCCCGGTGCACCAAAGAAGGATGTTTCATATATAACGGCTTATATTCCTGAAACCACCTCTGGAGGTTTGTACGGTCGTCCGGACTGAAACGATTGATATGCACGACAAAAATTCCATTGGACTTCAGAGCGGCAGATGCCTTGCTGAATATGATTTTGCTCTCTTCGGGCGAGAAATGCGCCAGCTGGCCGCATATCAGAAATGCCAGATCAAATTCCTGGAGATATTCGATTCCTCTTATATCTCTTCTTAGGAACTTCGCTTGAAGATTCCCCCTTTGCGCGAGTCGTGTCGCTATGCGAATGGGGTAGCCGCCGATATCGATGCCGATGACCTCATGCCCCATCCGGGCAAGAGCCAGGGCATGCCTCCCGCCGCCGCAAGCCAGATCAAGAATTTTCGAGCGCGCATGATTTAAATAGCCGGCTATAAAATTGACCTCTTTCTCAGTAGGAATTCCCCAATCGTGGTTTAACTTAAACAGTCGCCGCGAAAAATCATAATCGGAATATGGGAGGGTTATTTCAAATGGAGCCGGTTGGCCGATTCGCGATATGGGATTGAGATTTAAGCCCTTTCCGTCAAGGGCCGGATTTACCAACAAAGTAAGCATATTGCACCTACTTTGGAATCGGCCTGGATGACCTACCCTATTATCTCAGTTTGAGTTATGAAAACTGAAAGGCCGCATTATGTAGATTTCCTGAACTAAATATAGGCCGAAATCCACTGCTTATCATGAGCTTTTCTAACCCAATTTGCCGGCAATTTTCTTCCCCAGCGCCGCGGCTTCAGATAGCTTCGAGAGGTCATTTTGAACTACTCCCTTACCCCATCCTTTGACCTCGAATGTGATTAAACCGCAATTCGTTACATCGACCCACTTAAAAAAACCGGCTATTACTTTGCGAGCCAGCTCAAATTCCCCACGATGCCCGCCAACCAGTACAATTCCTCCAAGCCTCTGCTTTGTCAGTATTTTTTTGAAAGGATGAGCCTCCGCTTCATCAAAACTGGCGGGCCGAAGGCAATTACAGCGGTCTATGAATAGCTTCGTTTGAGCTGAAACTGAGTCAAAATAAATTGGGGACCCAAAAAGAACCACATCGCAATTGATCAGTTTTTCATAGATAGGATATATGTCATCATGGAAAAAACAAAAATCCGGTTCGGGGCTTTTTCCGCAGGACTGGCAGGGAATGAAATGATAGTCATTGATCCGAATAGGCTCAATAGTTGACTTATCAGCCGAATTCGCTGTTATCGCTTCAGCTATTTTCCCAAGCAGAATTTCGGTCGAGCCGCCCTTAATGGGACTGCCGCTCAATGTCAGAATACTCGGCATCTAATCTTTTCAATTCTTCAAGTCTGCTGTACAGCCCCAACAGCAGTTCTTCAAGTCTTCTCTTCTCTTCATAAGCCGCCGTCAGCTTCTCCCAGTCAGTCTTTGGGATATCACGATTTATATTCCCATCCGTAATTTTCAGCAGATTTTCGGTATCCTGTATTTTCGAGCTTATCGACCTCAAATCCTTTTTGATTCGCCCTTTAATTTGAGAGAGTTTCTTGAAATCGGAGTACTCCTTTATCCGCTCAGGGTCTGTTGGCTTCTTGGCCGGAATTTCCTTCTTGCTCTCATGTTTCTCTCTATAATACGAATAATTCCCCTCATAGATTTTGGCTGTCCCGCCTTCTATGGCAATAATCTTTTCGACGACTCTATCCAGAAAATACCTGTCGTGGCTTACTATCAGCAGTGTCCCCTGATAACTCAGCAAAGCCTCCTCAAGCGCCTGTCTTGAGTCTATATCAAGATGATTGGTCGGCTCGTCAAAAATAAGAAAATTCGCCGGGAAAAACAGCAGTTTGGCCAGAGTCAGTTTGGTCTTTTCCCCTCCCGATAGTACTGCCACTTTTTTCATAGCATCTTCGCCGCGAAAGCCAAATCGCGCCAAAAAAGTCCTCAACCGGCCCGCCTCGGAAAGGGGATCAACCTGCCAGATTTCATCGAGGACAATATTATCTTCATTCAACTCAGAGAGATTTTGGTCAAAATAGGCCAGATCGACCTTTTGTCCAAGGCTTATCGAACCATCAAGGCAATCCAGCTCTCCGAGGATTGATTTCAATATCGTCGTTTTCCCCGAACCGTTTTTCCCTATCAGTCCAACCCGATCTCCTCGATATAGATTAAACGATGTGTCTTTCACGACAGCATGATGCCCATATCCGAAAGCGGTATTCTCGATTGAAAGTACCAGATTAAATGACCTCGCTCCCGCATCCAGCGATAGGGTCATTCCCGACGCTTGTCCGGTCGGCAATTCAATCCGCTTTATTCGCGAAAGATATTTCATTTTGGATTGGGCTTGACGCGTCTTCTGTCCGGCGATATTCCGCCTGATAAAATCCTCAATTCGCTTTATCTCTTCCTGCTGATGCTTATATAAATGTTCTAATTGGCTTTTCCGTTCTTCTCGCTCGGTCAGATATTTCTCAAAGCCGTTGAAGTACTGCTCTATTTTTCTGTTGGCGATCTCCCAGACCTTATTGATTGTATTGGCAAGAAACGTCCGGTCATGAGAGACAATTATATACGCCCTATTCTGATTTATCAGATATTCTTCCAGCCAGATTGTAGATTCAATATCGAGATGGTTGGTCGGTTCATCAAGCAGGAGAAATGAACTTCGTCCCGCCAGAACTCTCGCCAGCGCCGCCCGATTTTTCTCTCCTCCGGAAAAAACCGAAATCGGATTGTGAAAGCGATCCTGCGAAAATCCTAATCCGGCCAAGATTATCTTTATCTCCGATTCAAAACTGTACCCCCCGGATGATTCAAAAAGACCCTGTAGCTCGCCAAGTTTCTCGATGGCTTTGATTGAATTCGGCTCCTTTTCAATCTCTTTTTCAGCCTGTTCAATTTCAGTTTTTAACCTGATGAGGTCATCGCGCGAGTATGCCATATAGTCAAATAGGGTGATTTGGCTCTCTCCGGAAAATTCCTGCTCGACATAAGATATGGCGCAGTCTTTTGATCTGGTGACACTCCCTGAATCGGGAGACATCCGACCCACAATTATTTCAAAAAGCGTGGTTTTGCCGATTCCATTGGGACCGACCAGCCCGATTCTGTCATTGGCATTTACCGAGAAGGAGAGGTCTTTGAAAATCACTCGGCCGTCAAACTGCTTGGTGAGATTTTCGCCCGCGATCAGAGTCATCTGTTTTCGGGGGAAGGAGACTTGTCGCGTGATAATAACATCTCGACTGACATGATTATTGCCGCCGCCCAGAGGAATATTTTCCAGAGTTCGCGTCCAAAACGGGACTCCGTGACCACGGTTGCGGATAATTTGCCGTAAGGTATGACCGTATATTTGGCCAACCCGATCGCCCGGCTGTAATGTTCATACGATGCCGCGGTCAGATCCCCTTCTGATAACGGAATATTGGCCGGGAATATATCCAGCGTACGGTCTCCGGCATTCAATTGATAAATACCCGGAATCTCCACCGGTCGGCAATCGAAGGCAATTCTGTCTCCCTTTTCCGTTCCCGCCGTCATATAGGCGCGGTTATCAGGGGTCAAGAGCTGAATTGCCCCCATATCCGCCGAACCTGCCCGAACGCTTCTTACCACCGACTTGCCGACATAACCCTGAAGCTCATAAGACGAGACATTGCCGGAAAGATATTCCATCGTCCTTATGATAAAGGGCACAAAGAATGAATGGCTGGCGAGATCCGAATAATCAGGCGTAATTGCGCCGGCGATTAGAATAATTTTCCCCAAACCAAACCTATCCTCAACAACGGCAGGCGAACCATTGGAAAAATATGCCAATTTCCGATTGTCCAAACCTTCCGCCACGGTCGGCAAGGCAAAGAATTTAAGCGTTGGAACTTCCTTCTTTTGGAAATCAGAGAATGGTTTCAATATGGGATGCTCATAATCAAGCCGTTCCATTGTATAATATCCTGCTCCGCTGACCTCGGGAGGTATTGGTTTCTGAATAGTCAGGTCCATTTTCTGGCCGAAATTGCTGTTGAAATACTCGGGGCTGGTCTTCGCCCCCAAAGTAATCAGCGCTCCTCCCCCGCCATCCAAGTATCTGTGAATTTGTGATGTCTCCGCTGTCCCCAGAGAAATTATCCCTGCCAGAACGATAACATCATAATCAGTCAACCTTGCCGAAGCAATCTGATCCGGAGAAATAATCTTGACCGACCAGTATCGCTCAAGCTCCGTCGAGGGAGTCAAGGCAAGGCGAATAAGCTCGCCAGAGCCATCGCCGTCGGCGATCAGAACATTGAATTTTTCGGGTATTCTGAAGGTGAAGTAAAATTTATTATCCGCCGGAAGACCGTCATCGCTGATCTCTACCCACCCGGAATGAAGGCCGGGACGATCGACTCTGGCTCCGAATTGCACTGCTTCTTTTCCCTTTGGAGGAAGTTTGCGCTCCCCCTGCATGATGCGGATACCGTCTATGAAAAGCGAAGCCAGTTCCTCGTCTTTGGCGCGATCATCATAGTTAGCAATTTCGGCCGTCACTTTGAACTCAGCCCCTACCTCGATCAATTGTCCCCCCAAATCGACACCGGTCACGCCGCAGTTGCCATCGGTCTCGACAGGAAGCTCGACAAAATATGCGGTGACATTCTTCAGCAAAGAATCCGGCGCCGGTGGAATGGAATTTGTCTGATAATCCGTGAAAAGATACAATTCTTTATTCAGATTTTTTGCCTGAGCCAAAACCTCTCCGGCATTTTTGAGCGCCTCGCCGATATTTGTGGAATCATATCCGCAACCGGTCTCCTTTAAAATATCTTCGGCTACGTCACGGCTGAAAAATCTTTCGCCTGCCGGGAAATATGTTTGACGGTCAAACGGAATCAGCAGAATTTCGTCGGACTGTCCGAAATTTTTTAGTATCTCCGACACTTTGGTCCTGGCAAGATCAAAAAGCCGTCCATCTTTCACTTCCCTCTGCATCGATGCCGAGCGGTCGAGAAGAATCACCGATGATACGCCCGCGTGCGAGCCTATATACCCGCCCTTGGTGGCCGGTCGGGCAAATGCCAGCACGGCCGCAAGAATTATTAGCATCCTGAGAATCAAGAGAAGAAGCTGACGAATCTTTATCCGCCGTACCTGCCTCTTCTGCATCTCTTTCAGATGCTTCAGAGAGGAAAATGGTATTATTTTGACCTGCCGTTTTGAGAAGAGATGTATTATGAGCGGAATCAAAGCGGCCGCCGCCGCAATCAGTATTGCCGAATTTAGAAAATTAAACATCAATAATGTCTTTTCTAATTCTTATAAGGTTTATCAATATATTTTACACAAAGGTCGCGCTGATAAACCGAAAGCGGGTAGCTGAGGGCTCGCTGATAGTACATAATACCTTCCTTGTGATCGCTTCGCAGGTCATCCAGATTCCCAAGCGCTATCAGTATCTCCCCGAGAAAAAGAGGCCTTAATTCCGTGAATTCCGCCATCTTTAAGTATTCTGAGGCCTTCCCGTATTCCTTCAATCCCAGATAGGCCAGGCCGGCGCGGAGTTTGTGGATTGGATCATCGGGGGCCTTCGAAATCATTTCTGTTGACCATGCCAGCGCATCAGAAAAATTCTGCCGGGCCGTGGCGCCATTATGATATTTTCCCTTCTGCCCATATATTTTCCCAAGAAAAAGCAGAAATTCAATTTTTCCGGCAGTAGATTTTTCAGCCTGATAGAAATCCCCAGCCAGCCTTAATGCTTGCGCTGTGTCCCCTTTTATGACAAGAATTCTCGCTTTCAGCAGTTGCGATGACACATAATTACTATCATGCGCATATACCGTATCCGATTCCCTCCACCCATCATCGTACTTGCCGTTGATAATATAAAGATTGGCCATAATCTGATGATAAACCGGAAGACTGGAATCTATTTTTATCAACCTCTGATATGCTTCCTGAGCCTTATAGTACTCCCCATATTGATAATAAATCTGCCCTAACTTTTTCCAGGTATCGACTGAATCGTTCCGCGACTGGTCATATTTCTTCATTTCTTCATAATATTCAATTTGCTTCTTGAAGTCGAACAAAGCCCCGGCTCGTGAAGCATAATAATCAAAGAGCGGCCGCGAGAGTGTAACCGTGTCAACATAATTACTCCAGTCCGATTCGAGCGAATCGAGAGAAGAGGCAAAAACCCTTTCAAGATTACCGGATAACGTCAAATCATCAGACATTTCATAGACTGCTTTAACCTTATTGATTCCAAAGCCGTCGGCAAGAAATTTAACAAATGATGCCGCCGTCAACTCCGCTGTACGAGGATCGCACGAATAATATTCGGAAGTAGTTAGCAGAGACCTGATTTTGGGCAATTTCGACGTCACTTTGGCTTTCTTCATCTCATAGGTGACAAAATCAAAATACCCCCCTAATCCCTCAACGAGAAATGGCGGGGCATACCCCCAGAGCCGAAGAAGCTTTAGCATATTTGGCAATATCGGATCAATAGAGCTGTAATCATGATTATAGACAGCAAAGATGCTGAGCCGTCCGGGGTCAATCATATATCCAAAGCGCTTGTCCCAGCGAACAGTATTGACCGGGCACGGGCAGAGATAGAAATTTACCTTTCCGGGCGAAGATATCTCCAGCGCCTCGCGGAAACGCTTGTGTTCGGATTCAATATAGTTCTTAATATTATTCCAGTGATAATCAGCCAAAGAATTCTTTACAAAATAGAAATCAAAATTAGCGGAGGGGTCAGTTGTGAATTCGCCCTCCTTGTCGATATTTATCGGACATGATATTGTATCTATTTTAACCCGCTTGCGGGGGCTTATCAGCAGTTGATATCGACTTCCGTTTTTCCCCGGAATATTTTCCATACGGGCCGGAAGATTGTACTCTACCCGATATTTTTCGGCCATGTTAAACGGCTGTGACCCTATTGTCACCAGCTGAGCAGAAAAATTCACCGCCTGCGTATCGGCCAAGGCTGCCTCGATCTCAAGTCCAAAATTGACCATAAACAGGGATAGCTTCTTTCCCAACAGAATTTGGACGGTATCGCGGGTAATCTCAAAATATTTTTCAATCTCCGCCGGCCTTTGACGAACAATCAATTCAAATTCTACCCCGTTGGCGGATTTTGCTGACGTCCGAGAAACCGCCGCGGAGAAAAAGAAGGTCAAAATCAAAAGGAAAAGATATTTTTTCGCCATAACTATCGGTTTTACAATGGAAGCTCTCTGAGGATGCAATTAATTCTCGTCAAGAACGATGCGACTGTCTCTGGAAATCGGCAGAACCGGAATGGAATCGATCTCGACCGCCGCTTCCACATCAGAGCCAAACCCAATTTTGGCCAGATATCGCCCATGCTCCCCTCGGGCGATGGTTTGCTTCAGTACTCGACTGTTGCTTCGATAGAGAAGCAGTCCCAGTTCAGCGGCGTCATTCAATTCAAGCTCCATTTTCCAGTCCGTGAGTATTTTATGCAAAAGCATTCCCCCGCAGAGTGTATCTTCTATTGAAAAATCCCCGTCTTGGCCGGCGCACAGTATCACCAAATCCTGACCCGCTTGCGCCACTTTTTGCACTACCGAGGAGATATTTACCAGTCCCGCGGTAACAATTAATTTTGATCCCGCCGCTCGATTATATCCTCTTGTTCCATTCGAGGTGGTAAAAATCACAGTCTTCCCCTTGACCTTCTCAATAGTATATTCGGATGGCGAATTCCCAAGATCGAATCCATCTATTTTAATTCCCTCTCGTTCCCCGCCAAGAATCGTAACATCGACTCCAATTTTCGAACGCAGTTCGGCCGCTTCGCTCGGCTCCAAAACTGGAATTATCGCCCGTGCGCCGGATTTGAGGGCCTGACAGATAGTCGTTGATGCTCTCAAGACATCAATAAGTACAAGCGTCTTCCCCAAGAGCCTCTGTTCTCCAACCGGGCCGGGAATCAGAAAAAGCTCAGCTCGCATCCTAACGATGTGTCCCTTCTTTGTAAAACGGCGGCTTCACTACCAGAGCCGGGAATAGTTTATCCCGTACTTTGACATCCACTGAACTACCGATTCTTGTCATTTCGAGAGGAAGATATCCCAGCGCCACCGGTTTCCCCAGCGAGGGCGAGAATGTCCCCGAAGTCACATGGCCAACCGTCTTTCCTGCACAAATCAGATCATATCCGTGACGCGGGAATGCTCTCCCCTCAAGCTCCAGACATATCAATCGCCGCTTTGGTTTTTCGTCTCTTTGCCTGACCAAAACATCGCGTCCGACAAAATTCCCCTTCTCAAAACTGACCACCCACGCCAATCCGGCTTCCACCGGAGTTGTGGTCTTATCAATATCATTCCCATAGAGAG
>CAZCFT010000091.1:0-8900 GCA_964498015.1 uncultured Ignavibacteriaceae bacterium | reverse complement strand
CCTGCCGATTTGTAACTCGTTGGGCGTCAACAGATGTGCCAGTTCACATTTCTCGACCGGTCGAGAAAAAGGAACTGGCGCAACGGGTGGGGGAACTTTTGAGACAAACTCCAAGTCCAGTATGACAACTCCGGTCATAAGGCCTGATCCGGCTACTGCCGGACCGGCGCCTTGTCCGTCAGGCGTCCGTGAGGCGCCCGTCAAGGATCGGGCCGCTGACGGCCGGACTGATTGCTAAAGAAAGTAATTTTTTCCATTTGCAGACGTTTATCAGCAAGCCTTCAAGCACGGGATGACAGGCAACGGTACTCAGGAGATTTCTACTTTATTATCAAATAATCCATCTTCTTGGGCAGATTTTTTCCCAAGAGATTGATATCAAAATAGGCTGAATATTTGCCGGAAGCGCTGTCATAATAGTTCGGGCCCGGGTCAAAATCATGGACATACTTGGCCATCAACTGATTGGTGGAATAATCATAAAGTCCCGCCTCGTTTCTGTCCAGCCTGATCCCGAAGCGATACCCCTCGAACGGCCGCGTGTCTTTGTACTGCTCGATAAATATCGAAGATAGTTTGCCGGCCATAGCGGTATCTTTGCCGAAAAGGAAATTGACATCGGCCTTGTCGTCTTTATTGGCATAGTATTCAATTTTCAGCCATTTATCCGACGACGAAATCACCAGCCCGCTGTCCTTGACTATTTCCTTGCCGGTGGTGATTTCACCGGGGAATATTAAACCGCCGCGCGATTGCTGAGTTTTCAGGAAGGCCTCAAAATCAGTCTTGATCTGTTCCCAGCTTTTGCCGGTTTGGGCGGCCAAAATCCGCTTGGCGCTATCTTGAGTTGAATTGATAAAATAATTGTAGTCGCCGGAGAGGGAGCGGTAAAGGCCGAAAAATTTGTCGCTTCCCAGAGTAGAAAATAGATATTCCATTAAACAGGCATCAACCGGATAGCTTATATCGGCCGATACCGTATTGGGATCGGATTTGTCAGCCAACACCGAATCCAGTTCGACAATTTTGTAATTGAGAATGTACTCGCCGAAATCGAGCATTACCTCCGGGGCTCTTTGCCATTGCCCGCCGAAATAAACAGCCGTGCCTTCCTGAATAAAGGGAAGAGTGAACAACGGAAGCTCTTTCAGCTTGAAATTTATCAAGAGATGGGTTACTTCATGGTAATGAGGGAAAATGGAGCTTATGATGGCATCGGCGCCAAGATCATAAACGCCCTTGGTTGTTCTGCCGGAGATTTTCTGAACTTCCTCTTCTCCGCGGCAGAAGTAATAGTCGATTTTCTTCTCTGCGAGAAGCGCCAATCTTTCGGGCGGAATAATTATCTTCTTGGCTGTTCTTTCCACATAATCATCGAGCGACTTTACCGCAATATTGTTGAAGAAACTGTCCTGTTTGGGATTAACATGGAACCTGAAGTATTTTGATTCCGAAATCGGCCAATCGCCGGCGTAATAATCCTGAGGAAAGATTATCCAGAAATATCCATCCTTTTTCTTGAGAAGATAGGAATATACAATTTTCTCATCACCGAGACGAAATTGTATCTCAACCCGAACCAAGCCGCTGTCTATCTTTTTTGGCGAGGTTAAATTCGAATAGAGGAATTGCTGGAGTCTCGCAAAATCATAGATAACCGGCGAACCGCAGTCCGGTTTTATCGGAATATCCGAATAGTTTATCGCCAGTCTCTCCGCCCGCGACAGGGCTGATGGTTCCCAAAGGTCAAGAGCGGAAGTGTAGTTTCCGGAAAGAATCAGGTCAAAATAATTCTGCATCAGTTCATGACAGAGAACTTCATCGGATTTATCCTGGGAAAAAGAAGGCGAATGCAGGATAAGAAATAGGGTGGCAATCAAAATTGCATAGAGCGTTTTTTTTGTCAACATCAGCAAGACTCCCGAAATGAAAATGATAAGTTCAATATTATTCAAATATACAATTTCCCACGGAGAAAATCCATCCCGATTGGAGAAATTATTGGGCTGACTTGCATAATTTTCGTGGGCAAAAAAAACCGTAAAACCCAGCATTGGCGTCTTTTTGGAGAGATTATCATGATTTTTTTGCAGTTTGATACTTGACAAATCAGAACCTATTAGTTATATTTTTCACATGAAGAATATTATAATATTCCCAAAGGGCAACTTTTGTGGTCTTGTTTATGAGAAATAATGTGAATATGTTCACAATGTGTGCGGCATCTTTGGCTTTTTGTGAAGCATTTTGCGGGGTGCATAATGGCTCAAGACCGGCGTGATTTCCTGAAATTGGCCGCGGCTGGCGGTCTGGCGCTGTTGGCAGGCGAATCCATGGCGGCTGAAGGGGGCAATAAGATAAATTCAGACCAAGCCTATGGAGTTCTGGTTGACACTGTGGTATGTGTCGGGTGCCGCAAGTGCGAATGGGCCTGTAATCAGAAAAATACTCTTTCGAATGAACCATTATCTGCTTTTGACGATAAGTCGATTTTCCAAAAACATCGCCGCCCCGACAGCCGGGCTTATACCATAGTAAATCAATACTGCTCTCCGGATTTACCCGATAAGAAATATGCGATAAAAATCCAGTGTATGCATTGCAACGATCCGGCCTGCGTCTCGGCCTGCATTGTGGGGGCGCTGGCAAAAAGTCCTGAAGGTCCGGTTTCTTATGATGCGTGGAAATGTATCGGGTGCCGATACTGCATGGTTGCCTGCCCTTTTCAAATTCCGGCCTATGAATATGATAATGCGATGGCTCCGCAGGTCCGAAAATGTACTTTCTGTTATGACAAAATTCAAGCCGGCGAGAAACCAGCCTGCGTGGCAATCTGTCCCAATGAAGCGCTGACTTTCGGCCATCGCAAAGAGCTTATCGAGTTGGCTTACAGCCGCATTGCAACCAAACCGGATAATTATTTCGATCACGTTTATGGCGAAAATGAAATCGGGGGAACCAGCTGGCTCTATCTTGCCGGAGCGGATTTCATCAATACCGAACTGCCGAAACTCGGCAATAAACCGATCCCGGAAACCACCGAAACGATCCAGCACGGCATATTCAAGAATTTTATCCCGCCGCTGGCCCTCTATGGACTTCTTGGCTTAGCAATGTATAATCTGCGCGGGCGAAATGGAAAGTCGCACGACTCGACCTCCAACGGGGAGGAAATGAAGCATGAACACCCTTGAGATTCCTCTTCCGATTAAAACCAGATTCTTTACGACCGGGACGAAGATTCTTTTCGGCCTGATGGGTCTTGGTCTATTTGCTTATGCCTATCGGTTGCTCTTTGGCCTCGGTTCCGCCACGAATCTTAATGACCAATACCCTTGGGGATTGTGGATTGCGGTGGATGTCGCCTCCGGTGTGGCTCTGGCGGCAGGCGGATTCACCACAGCGGCGCTGGCCGAGATATTCCATAAAGAAAAATATCATGTTATCACTCGCCCGGCGCTATTGACTGCCATGCTTGGATATACTTTCGTCGTGATTGGGCTTCTCGCCGATCTTGGGCGATATTACAATGTCTGGCATCCCATGCTTCCTTCGATGTGGCAGGGTAATTCAGTACTCTTCGAGGTCGGCATGTGTGTCATGATTTATCTGACCGTGCTCTATATCGAATTTCTGCCCGTTATCGCCGAACGATTCAGGAGCGGGATGTCACTGCCAAAGCCTCTAACTGTTCTAAACAAACCGCTCGGATTTTTTCTTTCGCTGGCCGATAAAACCCTGCGCAAATTTATCTTCCTATTCATCATCGCAGGCGTGGTTCTTTCATGCATGCATCAATCCTCGCTCGGAACGCTGATGGTGATCGCCCCTACCAAGATGCACCCTCTTTGGTACACCCCCATATCTCCTCTGTTCTTCTTGCTTTCCGCCATTTCGGTGGGGTTTCCGATGGTAATTTTCGAATCGATTCTGGCCTCACGCTCGTTCAAACTCAGGCCGGAGATGGAGACGCTATCATCCCTTGCCCGATATATACCGGTTTTGCTTGGCGTCTATCTGGCCGCCAAAGTCATCGATCTGACCCTCAGGGAAACCTGGTCATATCTTTTAGACGGTTCTTTTCAGTCCCTGATGTATGCTATTGAAGTTGGATTGGGCGTTGTTCTCCCGATGGTTTTATTAACCAATAAGAAAGTGAGAGAATCTGTGGGTGGACTTTTCTTTTCGGCGTCACTTGTGATTTTCGGCGTCCTCCTAAATCGCATCAATGTTTTCCTCGTCGCTTATAAACCGCTTTATGCTGATAAACCTTATTTCCCCTCGGCGATGGAATTCATGGTCACTATCGGCCTGATCTGTGCCCTGGCGCTTGTGTATCGGCTGATTGTGATGAATTTCCCGGTGATTACGCGCCCTATAGACGGCAGTACTGCCAAACCCGTCTCCTGCGGCGGATTCAAATCAGATATTGACAGGATGATGTATGATAAGAGAAGATAAACTAATCAGTGGAAGAATCTTTGATCGGTTAATCTGGCTCTTGCTGATCATAGGTTTCCTGATTGCCTTCGCTTTGGCCTACCAGGAGATACATGCGGGCATTCCTGATTCAATGGAGGCATTGGGCGCTCCCTGCACCGCCTGCCATCTATGCAACAAGCCAACTCAGGAAGACAAATGCCTGAAACCATGCCCCGGTATGCCTATGTCTCAGGGAGCCATACATCATAATCTCTCTGAAGCTCCGGATTCGATGTTGCTATATGAACTTTCCGACCTCTACCAACCGGTGCATTTCAATCATAAATCGCATGCCGCTATGGCTCAGATGGGAGGAGAGTGCGCCACCTGTCACCATTATAGCCCAAAAAATAAAATACAACCATGCAAAGATTGCCACGGCGGAGAAACCAATCCGAACAACCTTCGCCAGCCCGGCCTGAAAGGCGCCTATCACCGTCATTGCCTTTCCTGTCATCGCGAATGGAGCCATGATACCAAGTGCGTCCTCTGTCATCTCCCAACCAATGGTAAGTTGATGTCTGATCAGGCGGTTGATACCACCGATATCATCGGGGTTTCCCACCCGAATATCACCGTGCCGGAAAAGAGAACCTATCATACGCCGCTGGAGAGCGGGCCGATAGTTACTTTCCGGCATAAGGAGCATATTGTCCTTTTCGGATTGCGGTGCGTCGATTGTCACCAAAAGGAAAATTGCAGTTATTGCCATGATCTTCAGAAACCGACCGCCCTGACCAAGACCATGGAGCAGGTGCACGCCGTTTGCAATAATTGCCACCGCACCGAAAATTGTCAGAAATGCCATGATACCCGAGAGCGACCGGCTTTTTCGCATGATAACACCGGATGGGCGTTGAATCGCTATCATAATAAACTCGATTGCAACGCCTGTCATCCCACCGGAAAGAAAGTATCGAAGATCGGCGGCGATTGTGTCAATTGCCACGGTGGATGGAATCGGGACAATTTCGAACACGCCGTAGTCGGACTCGAGTTGGATGAAACGCATGCGGCGATGGACTGTACTGACTGCCATCTTAACCGGAAGTACGGCGACAAACCGGATTGCTCGGGATGCCATGATGACGGGCGTACGGCCGACCAGATGCCGCCGGGAAAGAAGATTTCGAGTAGGATGTAAAAGCGAATTGCCGTTCCAATTTGGGCGGCATGGAATATAAATCTGGGAGTCCTATAGCAGTCGAGCTGGGGATGCTCGGTTGCTTTTTTTGTGTTTCATGCAGAATTGGCGGGTTTGTTTGGCTTTCATTTATTCTCATGTATTCTAATGCGGGTGAATCGGTTAGGGGTGTTTATGGTTAAATGGAAATCCAAACGAACCGATTTTTTCATAATTAACCGTATGTATCGGAATGAGTTGCGGAAAATTGGGTTCGTTTTTCAAAGTTTTATTGGCGCTAAGTTTGGAGAAAATAGTTCCTCCCAATATCCGGATAAACAAGAAGTTAGAAGAAATGAAAGAGCGTTGAAAAGGGGTGAAAACGGTGGGTTTGATTTTCATATTTCTGGGGCCTAATTTTAAGGGGTTAATTACGGTTGCGGCGATTTCAATTGTGTATAGTGTTTCCTTTTCTACTGACGGGCATATTCATAGCGAATTGTCGAAACCCCGCCACGGACGGACAAGCACAGGGGTTTGACCTACTATAATGGGCGGCAAGTCTGATTTACCATCGAAGCGGGAGTAATTTTGATAGAGAACATGGCGTATTAGATGAAAGCAGAGCTTTATCGGGGGCGCCCCGGCGTATGATGAGCGTATCCGGTGCAGAGCGGCGATGGGTTTGGGAGCTGACCAGGAGGAAAAAATAAGGGCCAAGTTTAGAGGCCATCCAGGTCAGCGTCTGTTCAGCATAGCTCTATTCCCATATCAATCCCAAAAACAGCTTGCCAAATGACGCTTTTGGTTGTATTGTTGGGGCTTGACTGTAGCGAGGAGGAACGAACCTCCCTGCGTTTGGTATAAGTATTGATTTGAGTAAAGGATAACGATTTATGAAGAGACTACTGTTAACTATTTCATTAATTCTCACTCTTGGTCTTATCGGTTTGATATTTTCCGGATGTTCCAAGGGAAATGGTTTGGTCATAGCCAGAGTCGGAAATGATAAAATCTATGCTCAGGACCTCAACGACATTTTTGATCGAAATCGAATGAATTTTATCTCTTTCGAAGATGAATACAACCATAGAAGAGCGATTCTTGACAGTTTAGTTATCAGGCAGATGCTGATTCAAGAAGCTTATAAGAAGCATATTGATGCTTCCGAAGAGGTCAACCGCATCGTGCTCGCAAGCCACGATAAGTTCCTGCTTGATGTTCTTTACCAGAAGGAAATTGCTGATAAGGCAAAGGTGACGGATGAGGATCTCAAAGATTTCTATAATAAATTGGAAAACCAAATGCAGGCGTCGCATATCCTGATGACTACGGAAGACTCGATTAATATTATATATGACAGTCTGAAAAATGGCGTCAATTTTGAAGATATGGCGATCAGACATTCAATTGACCCTTCCGTTAAGACCAACCGGGGGGATTTGGGCTGGTTTACATGGGGCCGAATGGACCCGACATTCCAGGAACAGGTTTTCAGCCTAAACCAGGGCGATATTTCCAAACCATTTAAAACCCGCTATGGATGGCACATCGTTAAATTGACAGGACGACAGCCCAACGATAAGCGGCAAAGCTATGAAAAGATGGTTCCCGAGATACGAGCGGCTTTGGAAAATATCAAGAGAAGTGATGCACTCGAGAAATATACTCAAGAATTGAAGAAGAATTTCCCGATAAAAATCGAAACTTCCACTTGCGATTATGTCCTCCAGCGGCGCACCAATCTCTACCCTCCGCAACTACTGGAAACCCTGCCCAAGAATGATTTTGATCTGGCCCAACTCGACCGCGATGAGAAGGAATTGGCGCTTGCCTCATGGGACGGAGGGCAGATGACCCTCGGCCAGTATCTGACAAAAATTAGAAAACTGCGCGGCGCTCCCAAGCCCGATTTCGATCAGCATGATTCTTTATCATCATTCATCTTCCAATTGAATTTGATGGATTTATTGGCTGTTCAGGCTCGCCGCTCAGGAATTGAAGAAAGCGCGGAATTCAAGGATAAGATCAAGAAATTTCGCGAGTTGACTATGGCTGATGTCATGGAAAACGATTCTCTTCCGCGTGTCGCGCCTTGCGACGAGGGGGAGATGCGTCAGTACTACGAAAACCATACTGACCAATATAAGACTCCTGCTCAAATTCATGTATATGAGATAATGTACCCAACTTACGGCTACGCCAAAGACTATAAGCCCAAGATCCGATCCTTGGAAGCTTTCAAGGCTATGGCCAATACCGACACTGAGCGCCCGGGAAAGCGGGGGAACGGCGGCGACCTTGGGTATATCGAAGAAAGATCTTACCCGGAGCTTTTCCATGCGGCCGATACGACACCGGTGGGCGATATAGCCGGTCCAATCGGCGTCGGCGGCAAATTCTCGCTTATTTATGTGGCCGATAAAAAGGCCGCCGAAATAAGGGATTTCGCGACCGTGAAGGCAAGCATAAAGGACACTCTGGATAAACAGCGCAAAAGAAAAGTCTATGAAGATTGGGTCGAGGCGAAAAAAAAGGAAATTAATATCCGAATATATGAAGACGACTTGAGATCAAGTATAGATAAAACCAAATTCCAGTCGGCAGATTCGACCAAGGGTTGAGATTGGCTTCGGAAAGAAAATCCGACCTATTCTTGAAGGCGTTGGCTCTGTCCGGCAGGATTTGCCGACGCCTTAATCTCATTCCGCTAATCATATTTCTCGCCCCGCTTTTAATGGCGAGTCTTGAAAGCTCCGCCTTGGAACCGGTAGAGCGAATCGCCGCGGTGGTCGGCAATGAGCCAATCCTCACCTCGGAATTAGCCGCCGAAATGCAGATGTCGGCGATTCAGAGAGGGATACGCCCTCAAACAAAAGAGGAAATAAACAAATTCCAGTCGGAGACTCTCAATCAGATTATCTCCGATAGATTATTCCTTGTGGAGGCCAAAAAAGATACTGCCATCAAGGTTACTCCCGATGAGATTAATCAGGCGCTGGAGGATCATATCAAGAAAGTCTCATCCCAATTTTCGTCTGAAGACCAGTTTCTCGCCGAGTTGGGAAAGGAGGGATTGAATTTACGATCATTTAAGAAGCGTCTGCATCCGGAAGTCGAAAATGAAATGCTCAAACAGAAATTCATCAGCAAAAAGCTGTCGAATATTTCCGTCTCACGGCAGGAAGTATTGGAGTTCTATGATAAATTCAAAGATTCTATCCCTGACCAACCAGAAGCTGTCCGTTTGGCGCATATCCTCATTACCTTTCAACCGTCAAAGCGAACGGAAGAT
>CAZCFT010000090.1:0-8987 GCA_964498015.1 uncultured Ignavibacteriaceae bacterium | reverse complement strand
GCTCTATCCAGATGAGCTACGGGGGCATCTCTCAATTCTCCGCCCAAAATATCAGCGAATTCCAAAGGCATGTCAAGTCTATAATTGCCGCGATTCCTGCAGTGGACTGATGATTCATCCATATTCGATGTTTCCCTTGCCTTTGGATATTTTAAGCATATATTTTTGGGTCATGGAAGAAAAATCAATCGGCAGTTATAATGTTCTCAAGAAAATTGGCGCTGGCGGAATGGCTAAAGTCTATTTGGCCGTCCATAAGGATATACCAAATCTCAAAGTCGTTCTTAAAATCCTCAGCGATCCGAACCTGGTGGAGCGGTTCAAGCAGGAGGCGGACAAATTGGCCCTTCTCGACGCCCACCCTAATATCTGTCGGATAAAGCATTTTTTCAACCATGGCGAGGAAATGGTTATCGCCATGGAATATATCGACGGCTCAACTCTTGATGAGAAAATCAAGGAGTCCGGAAAAATCTCAATTCAGGAATCGCTGAGAATCATTTCCGAAGTCCTTGACATTTTGGATTTTGCGCATCAAAAGGGGATTTATCACCGCGATATCAAACCGAGTAATATCATGGTTGATAAAACCGACCGGGTGAAAATAATAGACTTTGGAATCGCCAAGGCTAAAACCGATCCAAATTTGACTACTGTCGGCACCGCTTGCGGAACACCCGCCTATATGGCCCCGGAGCAGTTTGTGCCTTCGGATCAAACCGATTATGCCAAGATCGATATATATGCGGTCGGTACTACCCTATATTTTATGTTGACCGGTAAACTCCCTTTTAAGGGAGATAATGAATTCGCTATTCGCGATGCCAAGCTCTTCACCAGCCCTATCAAGCCGCGGGATGTTAACCCGGACATTCCCAAACCGCTCGAAGAGATAATTCTTAAGTCCCTAAAAAAAGAGCCTAAAGACAGATTCGCTTCCTCAGCTGAAATGAAAAAGGAAATAGACACTTTCCGACAAAAAATATCCGCCGAAACTGTCTTGGTCAAACCTGATGGGCAAAAGCCGCCGCCCAAACCGGTTTCCAAAATTATTATCGCCGGTATTTTATCAGGTCTCGCTCTGGTGGCAATTCTGATTTTCATTTTCTCTCACGGAAAAGAAGAAAAAAAGTCAACTTCTACGACGGACAGCTCCGCCGTCAAAGTCACGCAAACTACCCGTCCGACCGACACAACTGTTGCCCCACAAGTAAAGCCGACCGGCAAACTCCAAATTTCCGTCTTTCCGTCGGGAGATATATATGTCGATAATGTCTTGTCGGCGAGGCAAAGTAATTCGGCCTTGGCAACGGCCGACACGGGAGTGCATTATATTCGAATCGAAAATTACCAATCAATCGAAAAACAGATTCTTGACACGATTATTCTCGCCGCGGGACAGAATCTCAGACAAGATTATACTCTACATTTTCCGGAGAAAACTGCCCAACATCCAGACACCCAGCCAAAAATCACTCCCGAGGCTGTCGGGGTTGTTATTATCGGTTCTAAACCACAGGGAGCGCAAATTTTCATCGATGGCACATTGCAACGGCAACAGACAAACTATACTTTCAAGCTAAAAACAGGAACCCACACAATAAGAGTGAAATTGGGAAGCGAGAATTCGCCTCGCGATACGATGTTAAATATTGCCGAAAACGATACAAGCCGGGTCATTTTTAATCTTGAAAATTGAATTTTTCTTTCGTTTAATATGATTAAGCTGGTATAATGGTTAAATCTATACAAAGGAGTCAGGATGAATCCATTCAAAAATCTTTTGAGGGTTGTTCCCGTCCTACTGATTATTTCCGCCGCGGTCTGGGCGCAGGAAATTTCGGTGGCGGACAAGCTGGCCGAGGCTTTGAAGCTTTATGGCGAAACGCAATTTGACAGCGGGATAGCGGTTGTCAATGAATGCCTGAAACAACCGAATCTGGCGTCAAAAGATTCGATCGCGGCCTATGAGGTTCTAAGCATCATCAATTATGCCAAGGGCGAGGAATTTCTCAAAATCGCCGTCGGTTATCTCGACAAAATTTCCAAAATCGGACCATGCGTTATTCCACTGCCTCACGAAATCTGGCCTCAGGAATTGCGCGACACATGGTATCGGATTCTAAAGGCAAAGGAATCTCTCAGCTGTACAAAAGAAGGGGAAAGCGGATTAAAAACCATCGCCATAATGGAATTTGACAATTTCTCAGTCGGCAAATATCAGGAACAGCTTGGATTCTTAAGCAAAGGTCTGGCCGATTTTTTCGAACATGATTTCGGCAAAATCAGCGCCTTGAAGGTCGTCGAGCGCGATAAGATCGATTTCGTACTAAAGGAATTGGAGCTTCAGAAATCCGGAGCGGTTGATCAAGCGACAGCCGTGAAAGTGGGAAAAATCCTCGGCGCACAGATCATGATTTTCGGGAGCATCACCCAACTCGATGATAATAATACGCGTATGATTGTCCGTGCCGTAAAAGTGGAAACATCAGAAATAATTGCCTCTGTTGACAAACAAGGCAAACCGGAATACTCCAAGATGGAAAAAGAGCTTGTCGGGGAGCTTGCCAAACAGCTTGATATTCAGGTGAGCGATCAGACCAAGAGCCTCTTGATTGAGGGCGGCACCGAATCGCTTGACGCGACCACAGTCTATTCCAAAGGCTTGGATTATATGGACAAGTACGATTACAAGAACGCCTACGAGTGCTTCAAAAAGGCATATGGTCTCGACAAAACCTTTGCAGAGGCTAAGCGGAAAATGGAAATCTATCGCCCGCTGGCGGGATAAATCGCCATTTAAGAGGCAATTATGCTGAAAAAACTACCATTATTCCTTCTTCTGTCCCTTTTGGTCGCCGGCTGTTCGCAAAATCTGTACACTAAAGGCAGAAATCTTGTCAACCGGGGCGAATATGATCGGGCAATTGATAATTTCCAACAGGAAATCCAGTCTCATCCTAAGAGCGTGGAAGCTTGGAGAGAACTTGGAATTGCCCAGTATAAAAAGGGAGAATTTGAAGAAGCAGAAAAAACATTAATTCAGGCCAATCAGGTCAAATCTGATCCGGCTGCATATCTGTACTTGGGAATGATTTTCGAGCAGAACAATAAATATGATTCGGCTATCGAATTCTATACTACGGCTCTAAGTCTGGAACCGGAGGGAGAAATCAGATCGCTGGTCAGAGCGCATATTGATCGGCTTATGTCCCAAAAGATTAAAGAAGAGACTGATCTTGCCCTGAAGAACGAATCAAAAATAGAAGTCAGCTCTATTCCGCAGAATACGATCGCTGTCGTCAATTTTGACGGCTCCCATCTGCCCCCGGATATTGCGCCGATCAGCGCCGGACTCGCCGAATTCACCTCCATCGATCTGGCCAAAGTAAAATCCCTGAGAGTCGTTGAACGGCTCAAAATTGACGCTATTATGAATGAACTGAAGCTGGGAACTTCCGAATATGCCGACCCAAAGTCTGCGCCAAGAATGGGGCGGCTTATCGGTAGCAGAAGAATCGTAACCGGATCATTGCTCGGCGTTGGGAAAAAGGCTGTCAGGCTTGACGGAGCTATTGTCAATACCACCGACAGCTCTTCGAAGACTACCGCTCCTGCCGAAGGGGAATTGAAAAAATTCTTCAAAATGGAAAAGGACTTTGTCTTCAAAATAATCGATGAGCTTGGAATTTCGCTCTCTCAGGAGGAAAAAGACGCTATCAGAAAAGTCCCCACTGAGTCATACCTCGCATTTATCGCATATTCACGCGGGGTTGACTACAGAGGTCGTGGGATGACAACGGAGGCCCGGAAGGAGTTTAATCGCGCGGTTCAGACCGATGGGAATTTCCATGAAGCCCGCTCCCAAGCGACAGCCCTTTCGCAGGCCAGTACTACGGAGACAGGGAAAGAAAATTCCGTCAAACAGTTTGAATCAGAAATCCGCGATGAGCGGACAACGGCCGAATCCGGCGCTGGACTTGGCGGACAATTATCGTCAGTGGTACAGAATTCAGGCGTCATACCGAATGTTTCTACCGGTGGGACGGCATTATCGCCCGAAGGCGCCATCAATACTCATGGAACCGGTACGGTTGTCATAAGGGGGAACCCAGATGCGGACTAAAATACTCTATCTCGGGCTCTTGCTTATCTCTGCGCTTTTGATCGTGAATCCTGACGCATATTGCCAGATTATTTTTGGACAGCCTGCCTCAGCTGACCTGCAAATGGTTTTCACCGGTTGGTCTCTTAACTACGGCGATAGTACCTACGAGATAAATCAGCTTATGTTTCCGCTGAATGGATTTGTGCCTCTTGGCGAGAATTCCGAGGCCAATTTCTATTTGGCAAATTCCTCCAATAGATTAAATCAACCTGTGGCGAGTCATGATCTATCGGGTCTGAGCGATTTTCGTATTCAGTTGAATCGCTCTTTCCTTGATGACCAACTTCTTCTGAGCGGCGGAGTCAATCTGCCGGTCGGCAAGAAAAAGCTAAACTCCGCTGATCAATGGCCCGTAATGGAATTTCTCTCAAGGGATTTCCTCGGCTTTCCAATGAGCCGCTTTGGGGAAGGATTCGGATTCAATCTTCTTATTGGCGGAGCTCGAATGCTGGGGCAGTTCAAATGCGGCAGCGGAATTACTTATCAATTCAATGGATCATATAAGCCGCTTGCGAGCGGTCCCGATTATAATCCCGGAGACATGTTAAGCGCCAATGCCGGAGCTGAGTGGCAAAGAAATTCTGCGAAATTCAATGCCGATGTTATCGGTAATTTTTATACCTCTGATAAAAGCGCCGGCGAAAGGAATTTCAAGCAGGGTTCTCAGCTTGATCTTCGTGTGAGTGGTCTATACGATAAGAAATCATATAGCTTCGGCGGCTCCCTCAGATATCTTGTTCGTGGAAGAAATACTCGTTATGGCATGAATGAGACGGTTTCGGAGCAGTTGAAAATATATGGCAACGAATTTGGGGCTTCAGGAAGAATATCACTGGTCTTTAATGAATGGATATTCTCCCCTATGGGGGAGGTCAGACTGATCGCGGAGAATGAAGAAAATTTCGGCAATTCCAAGATATATGGCTTCGGCGGCTCTTTGGATAAAAAAATTGGCGCCAACGCCGCCTTTGGTTTTGGTTTTGAATATCTGACAGGCAACGCTGATGGCGGCAGAATTGACCTGAGCGGTTACAGATTAACCTCACACCTGGCCGCAAGCCTTTAGAAGAGGAGCATGAACATGAAAACCAATTCCAATCAAAAACTCTTCTTCTCTCTTCTTGCCTTTCTGCTCTTTCTCTTTTCCTATTCCTGCACAGAGAAAATAGTCAACCAGAGGACCGGCCGTCCGGAAATAAAAATGAGTCTCAAGCTCTCTTCAGAGGAAATGGCGTCTTCCATTGACCATTACCGTGTGACTATCTCCGCCCCCGATATCGACCCATCTATCGTGATAGATACAGGCCTTTCCCAAAAAGACGGCTACCCCTATGGGACTATTAATGTCCCCGCGGGCAGAAATAGGATTCTCACAGTAGAGGCCATCGCTTTTCAGGAAATCACCACTAATGATATGATTCTCTACCGAGGGATTGATACTGTCGATATTATGCCGGATAGCGCTCTCAATCTCATCATTGATTTGTATCCTGTACCACCCTGCCTGAAATTCTCTCCGCGTTTTGTCCGTATCAAGTCGGATTCAACATTTTCCCTTGATCTTAATGTTTTCAACATGAAAAACCTGAGTTCCATCGACGTGGACATCCCCTTGGACCTGAAATCCCTTCCCTATTATCGTGTCGATAGCGCCATCAAAGGCAGTAGTGTCGACAATGATATTACTTTTTCGGCACAGATTGTCGACTCGACTTTTAAAATTACAATAAACGAGCTTGGCGCTGTAAGCCAAATCGTCGATCAAACCGGAAAGGGTAATCTGGCAAAGGTTTTTGTCCGGGCGACGGCGAGCGAGACTCCCCCTGATACTGTTTTTATCCCCATAGCGCCTGTCTCGATAAACGGCGATACTCTAAATCCATCCGATACTCTTCTTTTTATTGATGGATGCACGGTTGAAGTCGGCACAGGACTGCCTCCGGGGGTGGTAATCAGCTTTCCTGTCGAAGGGCAGACTTTCGCGGAACGCTTGACCTATGTCGAAGGAACTGTTGAAAATGGTCTTACTTCTACGGCAACCCTATCTCTGAATGGACATGTCCAGACAATAGAAGTCGTGAATGGTCTATTCAATCAGAGTATTGTGCTCTTTAATGGCCAGAATGAGATAATTGTGACGGCGCAGGATGTTACTCATGCCATTGCCGATACGGTGCATGTTAATTGCACCAGAATTGCATCTGCCCTCAGAGTTCAGATGAATTGGGATAGAGACAGCTCCGATGTTGACCTCTGGGTAACAGAACCTGATTCTTTTAAAGTGTACTGGGACCAAAAGGTGTCTCCTCATGGCGGGATTCTGGACGTTGACGACACGACCGGATTCGGCCCCGAGAATTATTCAATTGACAGTCCTCAGCAGGGATTATATCACGTGTGGGCATTTTATAATGCCAATCAGAAAACCGGTCCGGTGATCACAACCGTGAGGATATTTGAAAATAACTCACTAAGGATGACCTTTCAGGATACACTGAATAAGCTAAAGGATTCTGTATCTGTCTGCCGAATATCGATGCCCGATGGGCAGATATTCCCTCACTAAATGGTATAGTTGAATCTTATTTTATTTTGTAGCCGAGCCTCCAAAAGCTCGGCTACTTTATTATACTGGTTCTCATAAGTCATTTTCCACAAAGTGCATGTTATGGAAGTGCGCTTCACCCATGATCATCGGGCTCCCCAATCTGTCATCCCGTGCCTTGACACGGGATCCAGAAAGCGGTTTGCAAGCGTTAATGAATTATTTTTTTCTGCGCTTCCCGCCGCGGCATTGGCGGCCGCATTAAAAAAAAGGACTGCCGATCGGCAATCCTTTCTCACTTAATTTGAAATAGTTCAATTTACTATTTTGACTCCAGGAAAATTGATTCCTTTATTTTCGCGGTGTAAATGGCATTGCTGTTTATCGTCCCCTGCCCTCCCTTGAGTAGAAAAAGAGGAAAAATAGGAATGGCGGGAAATAGGCGCTTCCCTCCCTTTTTCTCGACTGAGCCTGCGAGCATTATTTTGGAACCAGTAGGCGGCTTATAGTCACCTTTGCCATCAAGCTCGACAAACTCCACTTTAATATATCCCCTCTTATGAAACCACCCCGCCTTCTTCGCTTCAGTTACCACGGCCTTGCCAGAAGCTCCCTTGTCCACAAACGGAGCTCCGCCTATTTCAATCGCTTCAACCAGTGTAATATTCACCGTGTCGCCGGTTCCTAATTTCCCGGAAGAGATTTTTGCGTTGGGCTCAAAACTCACTTTTATCTCTTTATCCTTAGGAAGCTGAACTTTCCCCGCAAGCGCATAAGGGGAAAAAATCAGAACCGAGGCAAAGACCATAATTGCAATAATGAACAAATAATTCCTTGAATTTCTGTAAACCATTTTCCTTCACTCCCTCTGTTATATTTTGGTAAATTCCTACTTTAGTATTGGCAATATATCTTTCAACGCCGGCGCAAAACTAACTTTGGCTTTCTTCCCAATATTGTCGAAAGATATTCCCTCTTCCATCTTGAAAAGGGAGTAGTCATCGGTAAGGGCGATAGATTCGCTCGATTTCTTTCCCCAAGTGCACTCAATCCCCGGCATATCAATCGCAATATGAATATTATCGCCTATCTTCCATCGCAATTTGACGACATCTTCCTTAAAAATTTGCTCCAGCTTCGCCCATTCGGGGTTATTATCCTTTTCGGTCACCTCAATATGAAGATGCGATTCAGCCGGCAGGTTGACTATCTTACAGGCAAACTCCTGCCGCGTATTCTTCCAAATAGAAGCATCTCTAATATATTTCTGAATTTTACCAATATTACCCTCGTCCATCACCGGGTCAAGACCGGATAGCAACCCTTGCAATTGTGTCACCGCTGTATCAAGGCGGAAAGCAGGGCTCGGATTACTATTGATTACTTTTACAAGATCGTCAAAGTTACTTCTGGCGCCTTCAGCAGTTGCGACCTGTATCTTCTGCTCCTTTTTGCTTGAGCAATAGGCGCTCAGGGCGCCCATTAAGGCCTTCTCTTCGCCACTTAGATCGGATGAGTATTTCTTAAAATTATAATTTATCAATTCCAGAATCTTATTAGTCGATACAGTATCGCCTTGTTTGCGAATAGATTCTTTGAAAAGGGCCAAATAATTGAGGATCCTACTCCTTTGCACATACATCGCCGAAGTAGTATCCTCTGTGACAAACTCATCCATCTTAGCCAGGAAGGCCTTTGATTCGACGCTTTCTTCAATAGAATCATTCAATGGAGTAGGTTGCGGCCACTTGGAAGGATTCTTGACAAGATTGGTAAAATCATTCAGCGTCGCATTCATGCTGACTCCGGTAGAGTGCGCAATGGCTTCATTGTAAACATTATATATCTGCTTGGCCTGAAGTTGGAAATCCCCAAATAACGTTCTAACAGTCCAGGCATTCTTATAATCTTCAAAAGCTTTCCTTATTGTTCCGCGATCAGCATCAGATATATTGCCGCCGCTTGATTGTATCGTTGTCCATATCTTCCGCTCGGTATTCAATGCGTCCGGCAACAGATACTTGAAATGATACAAAAATGGCAGGGAGTAAACGACTATCACGAGCAAACTCAATAGCGTCACAACTTTCGCTACTTTTCTAAATCCGGAAATTCTTCGGCTTCTACTGATTGCATTCAGAACCCAATGAAATGGATCCCTGACTCCCACGGGGTGAATCTTCGCCGGCGGAATATATATCGAACGACCCACGTCGGCGCCGATTTTTTCCGGCGGCTGGCCGACATTGGAAACAAAGAATATCTGAAAATCAA
>CAZCFT010000089.1:0-9475 GCA_964498015.1 uncultured Ignavibacteriaceae bacterium | reverse complement strand
CGCAAATCGCCGGGGCCGGCGGAAAGCAGACGATGAAGTCGAACTCGAAAAATCCAATATCCTTCTTGTCGGCCCAACTGGCACCGGAAAAACACTCATTGCGAAAACACTGGCCAAATTCCTGAAAGTGCCTTTCAGTATTGCCGATGCAACGGTGCTGACTGAGGCCGGGTATGTCGGCGAGGATGTCGAAAATATTTTGGTTCGACTTTATCAGGCCGCCAATTACAGCCAGGCTCGCACCGAGCGGGGAATTGTCTATATTGATGAAATCGACAAAATTTCCCGAACTTCAGGTAATCCATCAATCACGCGCGATGTTTCTGGCGAGGGTGTTCAGCAGGGATTGCTTAAGATACTGGAGGGTACGGTTTCGAACATTCCCCCCAAGGGCGGAAGAAAGCATCCGGAGCAATCATTTGTACCGATTGATACGACCAATATTCTTTTCATCTGCGGCGGAGCTTTTGAAGGGCTGGATAAAATAGTAGCCCGGCGAGTCGGCAAAAAGCAGGTTGGATTTGACGCTGAAAATCTGAATATAAGCGAAAAAACGGCTGATATTCTTGATTATGTAGAACCAACCGATTTGTTGGAATTTGGCCTTATTCCCGAGTTGATAGGACGCCTGCCTGTGGTTTCGGCATTGCGCTCTCTTGACAGAAACGCTCTATATACAATATTGACCGAGCCAAAGAATGCTTTGACCAAACAGTACGCCCGGCTTTTTGAAATGGAAGGGGTCAAGTTAACTTTCGAGCCCGACGCGCTCTGGGAGGCGGTTGCCATAGCGGAGAAGAAAAAAACAGGCGCCCGCGCCTTGCGGTCAATTTTCGAAAAGTCGATGCTTGACCTAATGTTCGATATCCCCTCCAAAAAGGATGTCGAAGAGATCATAATCACTTCTGATGTCATCACTCGTACCGGCCAGCCGAAAATAGTCTGCAAATCCAAGAAGCAGACAGCGTAGGGCTCCTGAGGTCACAATCCAAATCAAAAAGAGAACGTCTGATAACCTGCACGGCATGATTTTCTGCTTTATCCTATAAAGACCATGGCATTTTGATATTGGGGCAGAATACTTCCCGTCTATAATGATGATATGAGTCTCAAACTGATCATCTGCATTATTGCAGTATCAATTGTGATAATAATCCTCTCGGGGCAGATTGACTATTTGTCGCCCAATTATCTGCAGTGGGATATGCACGAATACCTCGGTATGGCTAAAGCATTCCCGAAGATTGATAGAGCGATATCTTTGCCATTTGCATACAGAATTCTCGGGCCGTGGATGGTCGGTCTGCTTCCGATTCCCGAGGAAATTGGATTTCATATCCTCGCTATTATCGCTTCACTTTCTCTGGCTATCATTTTCCCTCTCTTTCTAATCAAATCTGGAATTTCGCCCCCATCGGCAACTTTGGCTGCAATCTTTTTTGTCTGCAACAAGCATTTTTTTGGTTTTCCGGTCTGGAATTATTTTCAGCTTGATGACATCCTTCTGCTGATCGGAATAACAATAATCTTCGATGCCGCTCCAAAAAATAAATGGCTAATATTTGCCTGCACACTCTTGATTGGTTCTTTGGCCAAAGAGACAATCTTGATTGTGCTTCCAACTTTCTTGATTTATTTGATCGAATATGGCTTGCTCAGGAAATATTGGGCAATATTTTTGACAGCAATATTTCCTACAATCGTCGTCTTTATTTCATTAAGAGAAATCATACAAGCTCCGGGAGTTGGACTGATTGAGGCAATGTTAATTCACATGGGAAAGCTGACTTCACCGGGGACCATATATGGTTTATTTATTAATTCATTTGCCCCTTTTAGTCTTCTTCCTATTATCTTCTGGAAACGAACAGTCCTATTCTTTAGTAGAAGAAAATACATACTTGTTTATTTTTTCATGGTCTTTGTAAGTGCCCTTTTCGGAAGCAATAATGAGAGGCTTATTGCGCCGGCGTTTATAGGATTTTATTGGTTGATTGCTGAGATAATTCAAAATGACATATACCCCGATAAATTGATGATTATCATATTCACTGCTCTTGCTTTTGTCTCAAGCTTTAATTACAAGGTTGAATTTATTCAGCTTCCAAGTTCAATTCCTTTCATGGTCATTCCTTTCGCTTCCCAATGCCTTCTTACATTACTGGCTTTGGCGAGGAAAAGAAAAATGATTGGCAGATATAATCTGCATTGAAAACACCCATTCCCTGGATATTGGCGCCAAAAAAAGCGTCCCCGCAGGAGCGGGGACGCTTGGGTATTAAGAGAGGGACGCTTTCTTAATCGACCAAAATTTTCTCCAAGCGCTCGACAATATAATCGACCTCGTCATCGTTAATTATGAGCGGCGGGGAAATTCGAATAGTATGATGGTGGCTGTCGTTGCAGAGCATATCCAGATCCAACAGCTTCTCGCAGAAAACCATCGCATCGCCGTTTTTCACTTCGACACCGATAAATAACCCCTCGCCGCGAACTTCCTTCACATGACTGGAGCGGGCGGCGATATCCATTATTTTCTTCTTGAGTATCCTGCCGGTGGCGGCGGCGCGTTCCGCCAGACGCTCTCCGACTATCACATCAAGCGCGGCCAGTCCGGCAACGCAGGCTAACGGGTATCCGCCGAAAGTGGAACCGTCGGAACCCGGCTTAAAAGCCATATTCATCAGGGAGCTATTGGTGACCATCACTGAAACCGGCGCCATCCCGCCGGCAATCGCCTTACCAAGAATGGCGGCATCAGGTATTACATTTTCATGTTCAAAACAGAAATTTTTGCCGGTACGGCCTAATCCGACCTGAATTTCATCAAAAACAAGAAGCATATTGTGCTTGTCAGCCAAGTCGCGCAGTCCCTTCAGGAAGCCCTTTGGCGGTTGGTACATTCCGCCCTCGCCCTGCATCGGCTCAACCAGAATCCCGCAGGTGTTTTGATTAATCAGCTTTTCAACATCCTCAAGATTGCCGTAGCGAGCTACTCTGAATCCAGGAGTCAGAGGACCAAATCCTTCTTTGTATTTCTGGTTGGTCGAAAAGGATATTACAGTAATCATCCGGCCATGAAAATTGTTCTCAAAAACTATTATCTCCTGTTTTCCGTCCGGGATTCCTTTCTCTTTGAATCCATAGTATCGGGCCAATTTAATGGCCGTCTCGACCGATTCCACCCCCCCATTTTTGGGAAGGACCTTATTGCCGTTTCGCCCGAATTTCAAACCCAATTGAGGGACAAATTCCGCAACCCTTTTTAGGAAGAGCGCAAGAACATCGGTGAACACAACATTAGAAATCACGGAGGCGTAATTTTCCTGCAGGGCTTTAATCATTGCGTCGACAATCTTGGGATGATGGTGGCCGGCGTTGGCGGCGCTGTATGCGGCCAGACAGTCGAGAATTTTGCGATTATCTCGCGTATAAAGCCAGGCGCCCTGAGTCTTCCGGATAACCGCTTTCAGCCTTCGATAATGATTTGCCCCATAGATGTCTTCCATCTCCATTATTTCTTTATCGGGAATCGCCGAATATCCGAGAATCTCTTTATTTGATATCGCTACTGCCATAATTGATCTCCTTCATATATGTCGAAATCCAAAGCTTTTTAATATAATAAATTTCCCAAAAAAGACAAGCCTTTAAATGCCAAAATCGTATTAGCTTACCTACCGGGTAATCGTTATTCAGCTCCACAAAAGATAATTTAATTTATGGCAAATCTCTTTTCCAATATCGGCATCCTAATGAGTTAAACCCCAATGAGATAACGTTCAATATACAATACTAAGCATTATTTTCAGACTACTGAGAGAAACCGTTTTTCCTATTTATCCCCGTGTCTTATATTCCTGAGGCCAGCAGGACAACGGAGACCGGCCATATTATCCGGCGCCTGTCCGCGGCAAAATCTAAAAGAATAAATATCGCCCAGGGCGAATATATGAAAGGACTATATGACCAATCCAGAATCCTATGTCACCAGAGACAATCTTGAAGTCAAAGCCAAAGGCTGGCTTGAAAAAATAGCGGCATTCAACACACATAAAATGAAGCTTAAGAAAGAAAACTCGGCGCTTCTTGTAATTGACATGCAGAAATTTTTTCTTGATCCGAACTCGCCGAGCTTCACCTGTGGCGGCATGGCGATACTTCCTAATTTGAAAAAACTGATCGCTTCTTTTCGAAAGGCCGGCAGACCAGTAATTTATACCTGCCATGTGCATCACCCTGATTTCATTGATGCCGGCATAATGAAATGGTGGTGGGAGGGCGCCTGCCTTGAAGGAACCCCGGAAAGCCTCGTGCATGATGATATCGCGCCTCTTGAGCGAGAGAAAGTGATCTTTAAACATCGCTATTCGGCTTTCTACAATACCGACCTTGAAACAATTTTAAGATGTCTCAAAATCGAGGATTTGGTGATTTCCGGTATCATGACAAATATGTGCTGTGAGTCGACCGCCCGTGATGCATATTATCGAGATTTAAAAGTTCATTTTCTCGCGGATGCCACCGGCAGTGTCAACGAAGAGATGCATTTGGCCAGTCTTCTCAATCTGGCCTTCGGCTTTGCTTACGTCACGACAGCAGAAAACATTATTGGTCAATTGGAAATGATATAGAAAACGAATTTCAGTACTGATTTGATTCTGCCGGTCCCTTGCGCAATTTCTGCTTCTACAGCAATATTCCTTGACAGAATGCCCGTGTTTTGGGATATTACTGTTATAGTAATCCCCACTATATCCTCATAGCTCTTTTAGAGACGCTCCAATGTTTCTATCTGGACGGCAGAGAGCGCCCATCCTTCCCTCTTTGTCCCATCGCCGCTATTCAGCCAGAAAAGGAGGACAAGCCTATGAGACGTTAGCGCCGCCCTGAGCGGCGGTCCAAAAACAACATCAAAAAGAGGGTCACTTGGTGTCCTTCCAATTCGTGGCAGACGCAGAGGAATATTCAGTCGATGTTCCTGCCCAAGGGAAATGGGGCAATGATTCGACTTCTCTATCATCCATCATTGTTGTGTGCTGGAAAAGGATTGGAAGGACGACACGAAACTACCGTTCCTGATTATCAGGGGCGGGCAAATCCGCAATATCTTTGGAGGCCCCGGTCGCCAGTCGTGACCGGGGTTTTTCATATTCCTCTCCCTATAGGATTCAGGCCATAATATACCAGACCGACAGCCTCGCAAAACCGCCGGAATTGTGCACGGCATGAACAATTTTGGAGAGCTTCTCATTGTCTCCCAACAAGATACTGTAAGGCTTAATAATTTGGCTTCCGGCGGCATCATGATTGCAAAAATTGGCCATAGAACCAATGTAGGCAGACACAAGAAGGCAGGGAAAAATGAGAGTCAAATTCACACTAACCATGGATGATGTGATGGTCGATGGTCGCCAGATTGACACGATCGTTCTTGACTGGCTGACCGAGGTTGACAGCAATGAGGTTCTTGCTATCTCTCATCAGTGGATGACTTCGCAAAATTTCCTTACCCAGAGAATGACTGGCCTTAGTCGTGTAGGGGAATCTTCGCTGACCATCGAGCCAATCGAAGACTTCTAAGAATCGGAGAAAATCGTGCAAGAGCTTTTTCAGCAATCAATGGTGATTGATTCTACCAATCTGCTATTCGTCGGGAAGCAATTCATTTTGGAACGATTTGGCATGCCCGGCCTGATTGCCGCCCTCATCCTGACTTTGGCCATATCAGTTTTATTGTTGGCCAAAATTCTTCACATCACTTTTGATGTTCTTCGCTATGTGGTCATTCCATCTGTCGCGGTGACTTTTGTCGCCACTTATTTTTTGCCCTATTCGTTCACTTATATACTGCCCGTGACAGTAGCTCTATTTTCAGTAGTCCTAATTTTCAAATCCTAATGCATTTGGAGTCTTTGTTATGCCCAAACAGTTAGCACAAAAAGAAGCCTCTTCTCCGTCAAAAGCCGGATTTACCAAAAAAAAGTCCGACTATTCTTCGAGAGAGTCGGTATTTCCATTCATTGATGAAGAATCAAATCATGTGGCTGATGAAGAAAGCTGTTCTCCTGAAGGGAAAATATTCATTGAATGCCCCGGAGTAACGGTTTATGAACCGGGGACGCGCAATATAATCGCGGGTGTCCGCTTCTTTAGTGAGCATGACCCGAAGTCAGGGTATGAAATTGTCTCTCATCCGGTCTATGCTCCCGAACATAGAAGAAAACGGCTGATCAAAAAAGAAAATGTTCAGTCAATCAGAAGATGCCAAGCATGCCAGGATTTGACGATTAGATTGATGAGGCCGGAGGGGCCGGATTTTTATATTCCGAATTCGCGATTTCCGCGGAAAAAACAGCTCAAATCGGTCGAAAAATGCTGGTAAGATTTATCTAATAGATATCTCACGAAATCACTTCAAAATTTATTGCAACCCATTGTTTTTTAATAGGTTAATGGTGAACTTTTCCCTTGCTAAGGGGTTTAAATAATGGTATAATTGTATGAATGAAAATGACCACAAAATCAGCTCCAGACAGGCGGATATCAAAGCTTGGTTCTTTGCTTGATCAGATACTTTCAAGTTATGGTTTAGCATATAAACTGGGGGGTTGGCGGGTGGTCATCAACTGGCCCGAAATTGTCGGCGAACGGATAGCCAACGCCTCCAAAGCCCTCAGGTATGAAAATGATACCCTGCTTGTCTCGGCGCCTGATTCTGTCTGGCGGCAACAGTTGTCGCTTGAGGTTGAAACCATTTTGGAGAAAATACATTCTGTTCCCGGCGGGAAGGCGGTCAAAAGGATTCATTTTGTCTCCTGATTGCGAAGGATTGCGGAAAAATGAAAGGTGATACTACGACGATAGACGAAGAGAAGAAGAATGGGCAGAATTATGATGCCGCCAGCATTACGGTACTGAAAGGTCTTGAGGCAGTACGGCGGCGGCCGGCGATGTATATTGGAGATGTCAGCGCCCGCGGCCTACACCATCTGGTTTACGAAGTGGTCGATAACTCCATCGACGAGGCTATGGCCGGATTCTGCACTTTAATTAAAGTTGAAATTGGGCAGGATAGCTCCATAACTGTTACCGATAACGGCCGCGGCATCCCGGTCGATATGCATCCCACGGAGAAAAAATCGGCTCTGGAAGTTGTCATGACCATGTTGCATGCCGGCGGCAAATTTGACCATGCCAGCTATAAAGTTTCCGGCGGTCTACACGGCGTCGGAGTTTCGGTGGTCAATGCCCTCTCCGAATGGTGCTGGGTCGAGGTTTGCCATGACGGGACTATTTACCGACAGGAATACGTTCGCGGTCATGCCAAAGAGGATGTCAAGAAGATCGGGCCGGGCAAAGAAACCGGCACGAAAACCTACTTTCTCGCCGACCATGAAATTTTCTCCCGGGTGGAGTACAAGTTCGATGTCCTCGCTTCAAGGATGCGCGAGCTGGCATTCCTTAATAGAGGTCTCAAGATAATTCTTATCGATCACCGCGTTGATAAAAAACTTGAATTCCAGTACAAGGGCGGCCTATCGGCATTCGTCGAGTATCTGAATGAAAATAAGAATGTGCTGTACGGCAAACCAATCTATTTTCAGAAAGAGAAAGACGGTACCGATGTTGAAATCGCCATCCAGTATAATGACGGTTATGTTGAAAACCTGTTTACCTATGTAAATAATATCAATACGATTGAGGGGGGTACGCATCTTACCGGTTTTCGCACGGCGCTGACCCGTAGCATGAACAATTATATTACCAAGAATAACCTGATTAAAAATGGCGATACCGGCGTAGTCGGCGATGATTCCCGCGAAGGGCTGACCGCAGTAATATCTGTTAAAGTCCCTGATCCTCAATTTGAAGGACAGACCAAGACCAAGCTTGGCAACTCCGAAACAAAGGGGATTGTCGAAACTATCACTAATGATAATCTGGCGGAATTTTTTGAGGAGAACCCATCAGTAGCCAAAAAGATTGCGGAGAAAGTAATCTCGGCCGCGCGTTCGCGTGAAGCGGCGCGCAAGGCCAAAGAGCTGACCCGCCGCAAGACGGCTCTTGATAACGCCGCCCTGCCCGGTAAATTAGCAGATTGCTCTATGACCGACCCGGAATCGTGCGAGATTTATATAGTCGAGGGCGATTCCGCAGGAGGCTCGGCCAAGCAGGGGCGCGACCGCAGATTTCAGGCTATTCTTCCTCTCAAGGGAAAAATTCTCAATGTCGAAAAAGCACGGATTGACAAAATTTTATCAAACGATGAAATCCGCGCTCTTATTACCGCGCTCGGTACCGGTATCGGCGGCGAAAGTTTTGATCCCGCCCAGTTGCGGTACAATAAAGTTATTATCATGACTGATGCGGACATTGACGGCGCCCATATTAGAACGCTCATACTTACTTTCTTTTTCCGTCATATGCGCGAGTTGATTGAAGCGGGAAGAATTTACATTGCCCAGCCGCCGCTGTTTCGCATTCAAAAAGGAAAGAGCGAGCAGTACGCCTATTCCGACGATGAACGCGACCGGATACTTACACAGATTGGGCACGACGGCATCACTATCCAGCGGTACAAAGGCTTGGGCGAGATGAACCCCGAACAGCTCTGGCGTACTACCATGGATCCCGAAACTCGCACCCTTTTGCTGGTCAATCTTGAGGATGCCGCCGAGGCCGATCATCTGTTCACTATCCTGATGGGTGATGCGGTTGAACCGCGCCGCGATTTCATTCAGGAACACGCCCGCTATGTAAGAAATCTCGATATATAGCCGGCAATTCAATTCGTAAAGGTGGACACAATGCGTCCGCCTTTTTTATTTCATTATCGATGGCGCGTATCGAACGAAGCCAATTTGCAAACTCTAACTGCATATATATGAATGAGTTATTGGGACATGGGTTTGTTTTTTGGATTTTTTTGGATAGTACAATCGACATTGTAAGTCTGTGTGATATATAGGAATATATCACAAGAAAGGGGCGTTTTTGAGCGGGTTTGTTTTGTTTTATCTTTTGGCGATTTTTCTTTCATAATTGTCACGAGGCGATAGGCTTACGGCGGATTTGGAATTGAATTTCTGTGAAACCATTCAAAGCCATTGGGGGGTTTTACCTCACCCCTGACCCCAGTTCTCCCTCACCCCTAACCCCTCTCCCAGAGGGCGAGGGGAAAGATGGAGATGTTTTGCGTTTATGGACATAATTATGGTGTGTCTACTGCCGGATTTACCAACCTCTAATAACGGGGAGGGGGAGGAAACACCAGCGGTTTGGTGGGGAAATTGCGGATTCACCCTCACCGGTGGTCCCTCTCCCAAAAGGGAGATGGGGAAAAGCGGTTGCAAGGGGGGCGTGGGATGCCGCTTGGCTCGAAATGAGGTAGCAATTTGTTAATTATACATTGCAGGCCAGATGAAAAGAACCCATCCGACGTCCGTCAAAGGCCGGACTCTGGATGGGGTAC
>CAZCFT010000088.1:0-9504 GCA_964498015.1 uncultured Ignavibacteriaceae bacterium | reverse complement strand
GCTCCGATAAAAGCCGCCATTTTCCCGCTTGTCAACAAGGATGGTATGCCTGAGATTGCCGAGAAAGTGTACCACGATCTCAAGAGGAAATTCAAGGTCTTCTATGATGACGGCGGTTCGGTCGGGCGGCGATACGCCCGCATGGATGAGGCCGGATGTCCGTTTTGTATCACTATCGACGGCCAAACCAAAGAGGACGATACAGTCACTATCCGCGACCGCGACAGCATGGCCCAAACCCGCCACAAGATAGCGGAGCTGGAAGGGATAATAGCGGAGAGGGTGAAATAGGTATTGATTCAGAGATGACCTTCGCGCCAACGGCATTAATCGCACCGCAAGAAAAGTAGGTAGAAATCCCGTGTGCCTGCCCGCCCGTGGCGGGGTTTCGACTCTGCGTCATATAATTTGTCAATCTATCGCTTGGTTTGGATCGTCCGTATCGAATCAAGAATCTTCTGAGCCGCCGCTCTGCCATTTTCATTCAGCGCGGGCATAATGCGGGTCAAGCCTTCTCCGGCGACCCGATAATAACCCCTTGCGAACGCCAGAGAATAGAATTTGAAAGCCTGATCAATCGGAGGCGATGGGTTTATCCTAAAAGCCTGGTCAAAATAATAGACACATGAATCCATGTCTCCCAAAACCCTTTTAATCGCGCCCAATTGATACATCGATTCGGCATCGTTCCGCCCCAGAGTGACAAGACTATCATAGATATTTTCGATGGTGTTATAGTCGCGTGCCGCGACCAGGAGAGAAACGGTGACCGCCACGGCATCTGGATAATCTATAGAAGACCGCCACTCCCTTTGCAATAGGGATGCGGCGCCGGAGGTATCGCCTCTTTCCAGCAAATACCCCGCAAGATTGGTGACATTCAGGTAATCCTCGCGCTCGGCCTGATAGCGAACTGTCCAGGCCCGAATAGCCTCGTCTATATCATTATACCTCTCTCTGGCAATCAGACCCCAGGGACGATTTCGATACGCCAAGTAATACTCTTTGGAATAGTGAGGGTCCTCCTGCACCATTTCCTTGAATAATGGATAATTTTCTTCCTTTCGAGTATTCTGCCACACGAAGCCGCCGGTATGAAAAAAACCAAAAATGAGAAAGGGTATCGCCAGAGCATTGATATTAAATCCTGCCGGCGCTCTATCGGATTCAATTAGCGTCAAGAGCATCCCCAAAATCGGAGCTGATGCTATCGCCAGAATGTCCCAATCGCGGAAAGCGCCAATCTTGGGGTCGACAATTACTGTGAATAATAGCGCCGGAACTACCGCCCAAAGAAAAAATTGCTTACGACCGGAGAAAGAAGATTTCCAAATAATAGGCACAAGTAAGACAAGCGGAAAATTAAGCCAGAGAATATTAATCATATCTTTCAGATGAGCGATAGAGAATAAATGGTAGGGGCTATAGTCGGTCGGCCAGAGGGGGACATAGATCTGCTTCAAACTCATATGCCTTCCGACAAATAAAATGCCCGCAATTCCCAAGACAGTCAGACCGCTTAAGATTGCGATGCGGGTCGAACGGGAATTCACTCGCATAAAACAGAGATATATAAACGATGGCGCCAGAACGGCGCTCATCAGATGAAATCCTATTGCCAAAATGAGCCACACAGTTGTCGGTATCGACAGCCGCCCCGATTGAAGGTCGTTTCGGGCCGACATGATGTAAAGAAAGGAGAATACAAAGGAGAAAGCATAACTCTCCGCGTAGCCGAAGAAAAACTGAGATGCCCCAAAACAAAATGCCATGGTCAGTCCGACCAGAAGCCTTCCCTTCTCTCTGAGATAGAAAAATAATGCGGTTAGGAAGATCAATCCAGCCAGATAGGATGAGATTCTATATGAGAAAATGGCGCCGTTCTCGCCGCCGCTGGTGAGCGAAAATATCCAATGATGCCACAGATAATCCAGCGGCTCTGTAGGAGAGAATGACCCTCCCGAGGCGATGTTGCCTATGACATTGTACCCGTCGCCAAGAAGATAATTTTTTTCGGAAAATAGAATGAATAGAGAAAAAAGAACAGCGCATAGAAACCAGTAGATTAAGTAGGATTTCCATTTATCGGCGCTATTCGAGATGCTCGCAATCCATCGCCCCAACTGATTTGATATCTTTGGCGCCAAGCTCAGAATAAATAGCGACGCCAGCGCGACCCGCAACCATACGGGAAATGATTTGGCGGTATCAATTCCCCACCAATGCCATTGAGGAAAGAACGAAAAGAAAAGCGGAAATAGCAAAAGAAAAAGCAATATGAGGGCGATTCTTGATCTCACATCCAAGTCCGACTAATATTTTGATTCATATTCTTTAAACCACCCAAATCCAAATTCCTCCATTATCTTTAGAAACTCATCATTCCTCTGAGGCAATTCGTCGGCACGGTAATGGAGACCAAAATAATTTTGGACTATGTTAATATACCCCTGCTTTTTTATTTGAGCGATGCACTTTGCCGCAAATTCGTCGCCGTGAACCGTCCGGCAGACCGATTCGATTGTCTCCAATCTCTCCGGCGTAATATCTTTTTTCCAGTCGGGATATTTTTCGTTAAAGGCCGCCAATAATTGTTCATCTTCAATAATATTGTATTTTTCGCTGTGAACCAGCGCTTCAACCCCCAACTTCTTCTTAATTGGCGGTTTAATTTTCGGGTATCCGAGGCTAAGCAGTACTACCGGAAATACGCCGTCGGGTAGTTCCAACAATGCGCGGATTTCGCGAAAACACTCAAGAACTGTCCCGACATAGACCGACCCCAACCCCATGGCATCGGCGGCGGTGCAGATATTCTGAGCCGCAATCATAGTATCCTGAAACGAAATCCAAAAATGCCGAAAAGATGATGTCGCTGTGAATGGCGCAATTTCAAGTTCGGCCCATCGCCTTAACCGATACCAATCGATACAAAACATGAGATTGACCGGCGCATGGGCAATAAATTGCTGATTTCCACACAGCTCAGTCAATTTCCGCTTGGTTTGTTCGTCCTCGATTTTAATTATGGAGTAGGGCTGAAGATTGCCGCCGGTGGGGGCATGAACGCCTGCTTTAAGTATTAGGTCAAGTACGTCGGGTGGAATTTTTCTATTCTCGAAATATCGACAGCTTCCCCTCTCCAAAAGAAGCCGCATGGTTTCATTGGGATAGCGCCGGCCGGCTGAATCATCGACTCCGTGATGAGATTGGTTATTTTCAATCATAGAATATGCTCCATGCTACGCCAAATGCTGATAAATTTTGTTGGCTCTCCATGAAAAATAATATAATTCGTTTGACTTTGCCTCATGATTTTGACAATTTACATGAGAAATCTAAATAATCTGGAGGCGCTTATGAAGGGCCATCGAATTTATATTCAAGCATTTGTCTTTATCGTTTTTCTTGCTCAAATGTCCATTGGGCAGGATAATTCAACTCGTATAAGCAACTATGATATAGCGGCAACTCTGGATACGGCCGCTGGGCAATTGTATGTCAAGGCGAAGCTTTCCATTGAAAAATCAGACTCCGCTGAGATATTGCAATTACTGCTGAATTCCGGAATCAGGCTGGATTCGATAATCGGCGAAGGGGGAGGCGCATCATCGAGCATTACACACGAATTCACGGGCAAAGATACTATTCAGCTGAAACTTCCGACAACGTTATTCAGTAGCGGGAGATTCTCTATCGATTTTTATTATTCTTATCCTATCGGCAAGCCGACCGATGCCCCATTGCTTCTTGATCGCGGGCATCGATGGTATCCTCTTATCATGGACAACATTGCCAATTTGTATCTAACTGTCGCCACCCCGGGCGATTTTGAGGTTTTTTCGGCAGGAGATATGACTTCGATGACAAAAATGACCGATTCGACCTGGATGGTATGGGAAACCGCTTTCCCGATATTCAAAATTCCTCTGGTCATTGTCAAGAATGGGTATTATAAGAAAATCAGCAAAGGTTGCGACAATGAAAGAGAAATCAACCTGTACTATGTCAGCGCAGACAGCGCACTGGCGCAATCAATGATAGACGAAGTCTGCCGCTCGTTTGAATTCTATTCCGAATATATTGGGGAATATGGGCACAACAGTCTGCAATTGCTCGAGGTTCCCCAGTTTCCGGGGACAAATATAGGCTCCGGTATCATTACCTTCGGCAAGGATGAAGTCGAGGCATTCAAGATCGGGAATAAAGATGCCATTGATCTGGCCGTTGCCGATCAGTGGATGGGCGCCGGGATTTTTGGCAAATTCCCCAGCCGCGGATTCTGGTTTATGTCAATTTCCATGCCGCATTATTTGAGGATGATGTATCTCCAGAAAGTTGAAGGCGAGGAGGTCTTTCAGAAAAACCTTAATAATTCATACAATGCTTATAAACCTTTTGCCGGAACTGAAAAGGATATGCCCATTCTTGACGTCGATTTCCTAAATACAAAAGAAAAGGGGGCGATCACCTACGGGAAAGGACCGTATGTTGTCAACATCCTGCGAAAGCGCCTTGGTGATGATACCTGGCATGAGTTCTGGCGAAGACTGTATCGGGAGTACCAGGGCAAGATAATATCTTTTGATCAATTAATAGAATTTATGGCCGGCTATGACAGAGATGGAATTGTCGTGCCGGAACTCAAGAAGATGGTCAGCGAAAAGGGATTATTGCCTGAATGAATTTAAATCGTTTTGGGATTATGCCAACCTATAAATGCAAGAATTAGGGGAGATACCATGAAAACAAGCCATGCAATTCTAATCGGCGCCAGCCTGATAATCGCTTTCTTCGTTTTTGGAATCTTTTTCTATAGCGCCAGAGTGGCCGACAATACTATCAATGTCGTCGGGGCGGCGACCAAACGATTTGATTCGGATATTGTCAAGTGGCGGATAACGCTTAGCCGCACAACTGAAGAAAGAACCATGAGCGCCGGATATAAATTAATGCAGGCCGACCTATTGACCCTGCGCGAACTTCTTAAGAGCCGTAATATCGATGAAAAAGATATTTCAATTCAGCCGATCAATACAGAACCGGTTTATGGCGCCCAGGGTAAGACCTCAAATTATAATATTCTTCAGAGCCTATTTGTTGTAACCTCGAATATCGCGGCCATTGAAGCGCTGGCTCTTGACCCGGGAGCCCTTCTGGAAAAAGGGGTGGTTTTGCAGAATTCTACTCTGGAATATCTTAATTCAAAATTGTCGGATATAAAGATGGAGCTTCTTTCAGAGGCCACCAAAGACGCCCGCAAACGGGCTGAGGAAATTGCCAAATATTCCGGGGCTTCTCTTGGACCGGTGGTATCGCTCAAGGCTGGAGTGTTTCAAATCAATGAACCATTTTCCAATGAAGTCAGCGACTACGGGATGTACAATACTCAGACCAAGCAGAAGGATATTACAGTCACGGTCCGGGCGACATTTAGAATCGAGTAGATTTATTGGCCGTAATCAGCCCAAAGGATTCCGCGCCAATAATTGCTCTTTCATATTGGTCCATTGATGGATAATTTTTCTCCTTGACAAATTGCTTCACGAGCCTATTTTTATTTTAGATGACAACTGCTTTATTTTTGTCATCTGATCTAATACTTTCTTCGGAGGGTGTTTATGAGCAGGATCAAAGTAATATCTCTTGCGATGGGGCTGATACTTGTTTTCGGAATGGCCGCCTTCGCAGCCATTATTCACGTCCCGGTCGATCAACCGACCATTCAAGCCGGCGTTGACGCCGCAATTAGTAGCGACACCGTATTGGTTGCGCCGGGAACCTATACCGGCAATGGCAACCGCGATATCGATTTTGGCGGTAAAAATATTGTTCTTGTTTCAGAATCAGGCGCCGGCCAGACCATAATAGATTGTCAGGCAGGCTACATGGACAATCATTGGGCTTTCCGACTGCACACCAATGAGGACACGACTTCCATTATTGAAGGATTTACCATTAAGGGAGCCTCGGCGGATGAATCGGGGGCTATTTACTTGAGCTATTCGTCGCCAACCATCCGAAACTGCATTATCACCGATAATGCCGATATTGGCGTCTATAGCGCATATCAGGCCCGTCCCAGATTATATGACTGCGTTATTTCGAACAACACGCTGGCCGGAATTGTCGTAGGCGGACAGAATTGGCCGTTTTCCTGGATTGAAATGTCCCACTGCCTTATCCAAAATAATGGCTTGCAAGGTTTGCGGCTTCATTTCGGAGGCGGGGGCGTCTTAATAACAAACTGCACATTTGTTGGGAATGGTCTTGAGGGTGTAGTGCTGGTTGGGGACCTTCCCAAATCAGGGGCAAAAGCCTGGGATTCCACCATCCTGCAGAATTGCATCTCTGCTAATAATCATGGGTATGGAGTTGCCACTTTATATGATTGGTTTAGTAATTTCAATCTGATTGTACGATGCAATAATTCATTCGGAAATGATAGCGCCAATTGGCACGGCGGAGGTTCTCCCGGAGATACTCTGGATAATTTATCACTCGATCCTATTTTTTGCGATGCCGCCAATGCTGACTATCCTATCGATATCAGCTCCCCTTGTGCTCCACTCAATAATGTCTGTCAGAACCTGATCGGCGCCTACGATATAGGATGCACAGACGGATGCATTTGCGGCGATGTCAATCATAACGGTCGCCGCGATATTTTGGATGTGACATTCCTCATAAATTATCTTTACAAGCATGGCTCGGCGCCAGTGCCGCTTCAATGTGCAGACCTTAATGGCGATGGAAAAATCAATGCAAAGGATATCACTGTCATTATAATCTTTCTGTACAAACAGGGTTCAAACCCGACCTGCGGCGTGATGCCCTGAGCGGACCTTCAGCCACCATATTGGCAAATACAAATCAGGTGGCGCTTATCAACTTGGGATGCGAATCGGAAGTAATTCCGATCGCAACTGCCTCACGAATATCATGCGCCAGAATCACCGATGGCCGGGCGTCTTCCAGGCCAAAGCCGCGCCCGGCAAGCGTTTCCCTGTAAACGACTGTATGGAGATCAGTAAACCCCTCCGAAAATTCTACCTCTTCCCCATCTATGGTTATTGAACGATAAGTCGGTTTATTCTGTTTCTTCACTTCATCGGGAAGGTCGTTGCTGTCGATCGATAAGAACCATTTAACACGAGCGCCTTTCAACTCAAGACATCCTCCGGTTTTGGTGGCGGTGGCAATATGTACTTCACTTTTTTCCACGCCGCCGAAAAGCCAGATTAGAAGGTCAAAAAAATGTATTCCAATATTAGTGGCCAGACCGCCCGATTGATCCATATGCCCTTTCCATGACACCAGATACCACGGCCCGCGGGAAGTGATATAAGTTAAGCAAATGTCTCGCCGAGTATTGCTTTTCTCCCTCTGAATTCTCTCCCTTAAGGCAATGAGTGATGGATGCACACGAAGCTGGAGTACCGTGAATATACGGCGCCCGCTTTCCCGCTCCAGTTCCTGAAGGGCGTCGATATTCCACGGGTTAAGTACTACCGGTTTTTCGCAAATAGCATCCGCTCCGATTCTTAGCGCAAAGCGAGCATGGGCGTCATGCAGATAATTGGGCGAGCAGATACTGACATAGTCCACCCGTTGGTCTTTATTCGCTCTCCTAAGCTTATCGACATGTCTGTCAAATCTTTCAAACTCGGTAAAAAATCTCACATTCTTGAAATAGCTATCAAGCACGCCCACTGAATCATTGGGGTCAACGGCCGCCACAAGCCTGTTACCTGTCTCTTTGATAGCTTTCAGATGCCTCGGGGCTATATATCCGGCAACGCCGGTTATTGCGAAATTCTTCGACATTATTTACTCCTTCAATTTTGGTCCGGCAAATTCAAATGACCGCCTCGTTCTAAAATGCCGCAAATGGAAGATCAAATATCATTCTGATATTGAACCATGTCAAGCATTCCGAGTTCACCCTTCCATGTAAATTGTCATGGACTCTCAGAGGAATCAGCTCTCATCGGGCAATTGCCTGACACGCCGATTCGCCTGAAAAATCCATTTCCGTAATGTATTGAAATATAGTAATTTCTCTTGACAAGAATACAAAAAATTGATACTTTTAATCAAGATGAGGCTTAAACCTTATTCCCGCCTCCTTCACTTCATACTTTAAGAGAAAATGAGAAATTTGTTTAAAACATAAACTCATTAATCAAAGGAGTTGGTATGAATTCCAAAAAAATGTGGTTGATCTTGGCGCTGGTCGTGGTCTTTATAATGGCGACCCCGACTTTCAGTCGAGAAATTCCAGGGACAAATAGACGCGCTGTCTATGACTTGGATGAACATCCCTGGGGCGGCGATCTGATGGCCGATCATGGGGATTTTCCGGGAGGCGGTTTCAGCGGCTCATTCATTGGCTCCCCATTATCGATTATTGACTTTTTCCACATGATGTTTTTCACAAGGACGAGAGCCGATCTTCCTCTGATCAGAGGTTCTGCAATTCAGAGCAATGATAATTCGACCTCGACAAATTCCTCGCCGTCAACCTCAGCTTTCTTCCCGGGAGAAAGCCAGAGAGGTAATTAAAATGGACGACTTTTTGAACGAAAGCTTGGACTTTTGCAGGAGCTATCGAAGCCACTTGGCAGAGCTCTTGGCCCTTCGAGACAATGGTCCCGCCATTCGGTATTTTGAATCCGTCCAGCATCTTATCATCGGCAGGAATGATCTCGAAAGCGGCATTTTTCTGCATTTGGGTGCGAGAGCATATGGCCTCTCAAATAACAATCAAAAGGCGCTTTTATTGATCAGGGCGGCAATCGCTATTATTTCCAAAAATGGGCACGAGGCAAGCGAGCTGGGAGACTGCTTCATGACCCTTGGAGACCTTTTGAAGGAAATGGGAAAATATACTGAATCTGAAAAGGCCTACCGAGACGCAGAATCTATTTTCAGGCGCAATGATAACCTGGCACAATCCGGTGACGCTCTCAATCGGCTGGCAGGGATGTTATTCAGGAAAGGAGACTTAGAGGGTGCGTTGCGATTTCTGCTGGAATCGATTGAAGCTGCTCGAAAGGGGGGCGAACAGAGAAAACTGTCTTACCTTTTTGGCAACATCGGTCGAGTCTATACCCTTCTTGGGAAATTGGAGTCTGCTGAAGAAAATATTCGATTCAATATTGAGATTTCCGCTCAAATACATGATGAAATCGAATTGGCCCGCGCCTATTTATCTTTGGGGTATATTCAGATCCAGAAATACAATCTAACCGAGGCGGAGATTTCTTTGGCCAAGTCTCTGGAATACATACGATCTAACCGGATGCAAAAAGAAGAGGCAATCTATTGGACTTATGCCGGAGAGTTGGCAATCAAAATGGAACAATATGACCACGCGAAAAATACCTTGGAGCAAGCGCTCCTACTTGCCCGCTCCATAGCGCCCGAATCTCTCTTGACGGGTAGACCTCTTCGTCTAATGGCCGACCTTGAAACCAGAAGAGGAAATTATCGAAGGGCGAT
>CAZCFT010000087.1:0-9594 GCA_964498015.1 uncultured Ignavibacteriaceae bacterium | reverse complement strand
AATCCCGATCAGGCCGATGCTGATACCGACGGCATTGGCAACCTCTGCGACAACTGCCCCAATAAATTCAATCCTGACCAGGCCGATGCCGATCTCGACGGGATTGGAGACCTCTGCGACTTTGTCTGTGGTGATGTCAACAAGAGTGGCGTTGTCAACGCTCTCGATATAACCTATCTAATCAACTTCCTCTATAAGCATGGAGCCGCTCCTGACCCCATGGATTCGGGAGATGTTAACAAATCAGGTACCGTCAACGCCCTTGATATTACTTATTTGATTAATTTTCTCTACAAGCAAGGTTCTGCTCCGAATTGCCCATAGGGCAAAATAATAATCACACTCAGGGGACGGGCCTTTCGCCCGTCCCCATTTTATTTGCATATCGTGCCCGGCAGATGTCCTGAGGCCGTCCCATAAGTACTGTGACCCGCAGGTTCTCCCGTCGGGGCCGGACCTTGACGGCAAACCCGCCGTTCGCCATCGGCGAATTGGTCTGAGAACCAACCGACCACAAGACAAGGGCTTAATTTGAACGCAACATTTCATCTGATCCGTTGGCGTTCGCCCCCTTTTTGAATCGATTGGATAATTATCTGCAATTCAAAAAGCCACGGTGCGGGATCGAACCGCAGACCTGCTGATTACGAATCAGCTGCTCTACCAGCTGAGCTACCGTGGCTTACAAACATCCCAATTTATCAATATCCCCCAAAATCACAATAAAAAAATGGCGCCCCGCGGAATTGAACCGTGGACACACGGATTTTCAGTCCGTTGCTCTACCAACTGAGCTAGGGCGCCAAATAAAATAGACCAAAATTTCCGCCAATCTATCCTATTTTCGGCAGATGTCAACTTATTTTTAGGCGGCAAAAAAGCGCCTTCGAACCGATGGCATCAGGATTCCCGCCAGAACGATCAGAGAGAAGAGGCCCACCAAAATACCATATATGTCACGATACCCCGGTATCGACCAGATAACCACCAAAATCAGGATGATTGAATACCCATACCATCCCCACTTCTGCCCATTCTTGAAACCGAGGCTGAATGCAAGAATCGGAATTCCGTAAAGACCGATAAATAAATTCTGGCCGATGTCCTTATAGGTTCTATCGAGAATCGAAAGGACAATATTAACCACTGCGACCAGAAAAAAAGTGATGCTGAATATTATCCCATACCATCCCAGAATCTTAACCCCCAGAGGCATCTTATCGCTTTCTTTACTCATGACTCATGCCTTTCGCTATTTTTTGGACTTATATTCGCCAAGCAATCCCGCGCCGATAAATCCGGCGTCATTGCCCAACTCCGCCTTGAGTATCCGCAGGTTTTCTGTCGCTGTCGGAAATGCCCTCCTGCGAATTTCGGCCCCGGCAACTTCAATAAATCCGGCGCCGCCATCTATTATACCGCCGCCAAAGATAATCGCTTCAGGATTTAGCATATTTACGACTCCCGAGAGTCCGGCGCCAAGTATAGTCGCTGTCTCTTCGATGACCGCCAGCGATATTTCGTCCCCTTTCTTGGCCGCGGAGAAAAGTTTCTTAATATTCAGATTTTGAATGTCGCCGGAGAGGACTTCACTAAGAATCTCGCCCAGACCATTCTTTGTCTTTTCCCTCAGCCTATCCAAAATCGCCTGTGATGAACAGTAGGCTTCAAGACACCCCTGATTTCCGCACTTGCACTGTTTGCCATCGTATCGAATAACAGTATGTCCGATTTCCCCTGCCGAGAAAGAGCTTCCCCGCCAGAGGTTCTTGTCAATGATTATTCCTCCGCCAATACCTGTGCCGACAGTAATGCAAAGGACCGTATTGAATCGCTGAGCCGCGCCAAATCTAAGCTCGGCCAATGCCATTGTATTGGCATCATTATCAACAAAGACCGGAAGATTAAGATGCTTCTTCAAATGTGATCCGATTTCAGTTCCGGTCCAGTCGGAAATGTTGGGGCATTTTCCCTTAACCGTTCCCGTTTGATTATCTATAGCGCCGGGCGAGCCGATCCCAAGCCAGTTCACATGAAGCTCCTCTTCTGCCGCGTGCAGAAGAAGATTTTCGGCAATATTGGTGGTCAGATGAAGAAGGGGCGTCGCTCCTTTTTCCACCATAGCCGGCTTTTGATCGCGATAGATTATTTTGCCGGTGGAGTCGAAAAGTCCATATTTTATATTTGACCCGCCAATATCAATTCCGGCGTAATGCTCAATGTTTTTCATGATGGAATTTCAGATAAGAAATTTTGCGCTCTCTGTAAAGAAATATTTATTGAACAATGAAAATTATTTTCCCTTGGAATTATAAGCTTCAATCCCGCGTCTCAGAATATCCATTGCATCATGCAGGTCTTCTGATTTCAGAACATAGGCGATTCGGCATTCGTTCTGACCTTTGCCCGGAGTGGCGTAAAATCCCGGGCCGGGAGCCACCATGACCGTCTTATTATCATGGCTGAAATCGGTCAGCATGAATGATGCGAATTGCTCGGCATTATCAATCGGTAATTGGGCCATGATATAAAAAGCCCCGCCCGGATTGACGCAGATTGTGCCGGGGATCTTCATTAAACCCTCATAGGCCACATCGCGACGCCTCTTATATTCTCCAATCATTTTCTTGAAATAGTCGTCGCCCAGGAGGTCGTAAGCGGCCGCCGCTCCGACTTGCTCAAGGGTCGGGGAACAGAGTCTGGCCTGTCCGAGGCGCAGGGCGGCGCGGTAAACATCGCGATTCTTGGTTGCCAGATTCCCAACACGGGCGCCGCAGGCCGAAAAACGCTTGCTGATCGAATCGAGCATTATCGCCCGATCGCCGATTTCTTTCAGCGACATAACGCTGATATGCTTCCCTTCATAGATATACTCGCGATAGACCTCATCAGCCAGCAAGAATAGATTATTTTCCAGAGCCAACTGCTTCAGATTATTAAGCTCTTCTCTGGTATAGATTGTTCCAGTCGGATTGTTGGGATTGCAGTAGAGTATGCCTCTGGTCTTGTCGGTTATCTTCTTCTCGATAATCTCTTTTGACGGAAGGTGGAAACCATCCTCTGCGTGAGTCGTGACGGGGACAAGCCTAATTCCGGCCTGCACCGCAAAACCGTTATAATTAGTGTAAAATGGTTCAAAGACCATGATTTCGTCGCCCGGTTCGCAGATTATGGTCATGGCAAATATTATAGCCTCCGAGCCGCCGGTAGTCACAATTATCTCATCTGACCCTATGTCGAGGCCGCATCTATGATAATAGGCAGATAGTTTTTTCAGATAATCCGCCATCCCTTGAGAATTGCCGTAAGCAAGCGCTTTGCTTGTATACCCTTTTACCGCTTGCCAAAATTCGGCAGGAGTCTCAATATCCGGCTGACCGATGTTGAGATGATAAATCTTGATCCCCCTCTTCTTCGCCTGATCAGCGAAAGGGATCAACTTTCTTATTGGAGATGCCGGGAGAGCCTGTCCGCGTTTTGATATCTCGATACTTTTTTCAATTCCTGTATTATCAACGCCGGAGCTAAGTTTCATGTTTACCTCAAGACCAAATATCCGAATCGAACATCTCGGCGCAATCGACTGCCATACTTTTAATTATCCAATTCCGCAAATCATTAATCACCGACATGAGTCCAATCGCTTATTACAAGAATAACTATACTTAAGTAGTATGTCAAATCCAATTTTCACGCCGTATGCCTAATCAAGACGCTTTTCTGGCGGAGAAGTTTCTGATAAAAAGATAGACGGCGAGAAGGAATAAAAGATATATCAAGGCTACGATAATTTCAAAAATTGCAAAATCTATGATCCTCTTTTGCACCAATACAATTAAATAGCTCGAAAGGGAATGAATCAGAATAGCGCTAAGCAGAGCAGATAGAATATACTTCAATCCTCGGTTGAGACTGAACCCGACCAATGCCCCCGCTGTAATATTAAAGAATATCGCAAAAAATCGTTCAAAGACCGGCCAGGAAATCATATTGATGCCCCCGGCCTGATAACCCGCGCCGGTGAGAGCGCCCGCTTCATACACTCCAAATCCCATAGCGCAAAAAATACCGATTATCATCGGGGTCTTAGTCATCCCCCTCGCCAGATAAAACAGCAGAAAGATAGGAACGAATTTGACCGCTTCTTGAATCAGTCCGGTAAATATGGCGCTGAATATGGCATAGTAATAGAGAGAACCGCCCGCTTGGATTCCGGGCAGAATGTACGATGAGGCGTACCATTCTTGAAGCGGGACATGCGTTATTTTGAGCAGATAATATGAGAATGCGCCAAGTATGACAGCGATATAAATAATCGGTTTGCGATAATTTCGGATAATAAATGGCGAGCACAAGACAAGGCCAAAAATCATGTAGACAGCGTAGAGGGGAGTCCTTCTGAGAATATCCCCGATTGAAACGTATTTGGCCGGAGCCTTAAATTTATCAAGAGGATTTTCTACCAGCTCTACGGTAATGCTCTGCGAGGGTTGAGCCAGCCTGACAATTTTCTTCGCCCTTGTCATATATGCGATTTGGTCTGATGGTTCTATAAAATGGCAGACAAACGCAGAATCAACCGAACTGCCATATCGCACCCCTGTGAACGCCTCAATCACTATCTGCACCGGGGCCTTGATCATCGCCTGTGGCACAAAAATGGAGTCGATTATAGTGTCGCCGACTTTGAAATCTCTCATGGCCAGAAAAATCTCATACTGATCAATCATGTTATTGTCGGCGCTGAAAATATTCTTATCGAGCGAAAAATTCACTGTCTGCTTGGAAGTATCCTTTTTGAAATATCCGGATAGAATATCCCCCGCGTGCTTCAGATATAGGGACTGCTCCTGATTATTGACTTCAATTTTCATCTCATCGCCGATATAATGCCCCCGCTCATCTATATAATGCTTATTCTTTATTTTCAGCTCATATTGATTCCCAAGCGGCGTGAGGTCAAGGCTTAGCGCCTCGTCAAACCTGAAACCCTCAATATCATCAAGAGAGCTTTTCCCTTTTGCAGTTGATTCCAGCCGGCCGAATTTTTGGTCTTTCAACAAAAACTGATAAGTCCGCTTCGACCCCTCAGGCCTGATTTTGTCAACAGTGACATTTCCAGTAGTCGCCCATAATAAGGTCGCACAGATTGCGCTGAGACTGACAATCAATATGGCAATTTTCTTCTGAAGCATGATACCGCCCATCATTGGTGACGCAATTTCTTCAAATAAGATATAAGCTCATTACTTTTCATGGTCACTTGTACATTCCTATGCGCCGTCAGTCCGCCACAGGCGGATTTCCCAACGGAACCGCGAGTAATCTTCTGATATGCCCAATCATCTCTTCACGCCTGACCGCCGTCTGTACATTCTCCGCCTTGAGCCATTCCTGCCGGTCAGAAACACCCTTGGCCACTTCGGCGCCAATGCGGAGGTCTTTGACAGTAACCGTCCCCGATTCAAATTCATCCGACCCGGCAATCACTGCCAGCGGAATGCCGACCCGGTCGGCATATTTTAACTGCTTGTTCAGGTTCTTGGTCTCGCCCATATATAGCTCGGCGTTGATCCCGGCCATGCGGATTTCATTTACTATGGCAAGATAATCTGATATTCGGGTTCTATCCATGGTCGTGACCAGAACGTCCGCCGTTGCTTTTTTCAATTCAATTGCCTTCAGCTCGATCAATGCCGCCAGCATTCTATCCACCCCGAATGACGTGCCGGTCGCGGGCAATGATTTATTCGAGAACCGTTCGATTAAATTATCATATCTGCCGCCGGAAAAAACCGACCCGTATTCGGGAAGATTAAGAAGGGTTGTTTCATACACTGGCCCGGTATAATACCCCAACCCCCGGACGATCGTTATATCGATTTTTGACTTTTCGTCTGGCGTACTCATCTGTTTCAGATATTCTTTTATTTGATAAAGCTCGTCAATCCCTTGCTTTGATATTTCAATATTTCCGAGAAGTTTTTCCGCGGCAGTCAATTTGTCGCTTTTAGGATCCTGAGCGATCTCCAGAAAATCATTCAGCAGGCTTATCTGTTTATCAGCCAGATTCAATCCGGGAATCTTATCTCCCGACTTATCAGTCCGCCCCGGCCCGAGTTCCATCAGTACTGCATCTTTCCCTTGCTTTTCCAGCTTATCGATCACCCGGAAAACATCCATCGCCTTTTCTGACGCTATTCCCGCATACGAAATAAGACCATTGATAAGCTTTCTATTGGAATATCTTACGACAAAATTCTTTATGCCGAGATAATCTAATACCTCCACCATCACCGCAATTATTTCGGCATCGGCCAGCATCGATGATGTCCCAACAATATCAAAATCGCACTGCATGAATTCGCGATACCGTCCGGGTCCCGGCTTGTCCACCCGCCAGACCGGCCCATACTGGTACCGTCGGAAGGGGAGAACCAGCTCCGGATTGCAGGCGATATACCGGGCCAGCGACACGGTAAATTCGTATCGCAACGCCATATCGACCTCATCCGGCCCATGAAAACCAAACAGCTCCTTAAGATTATCACTCGTATAATCGCCGCCCAGTAATGTCTCGGCAAATTCCAGAGCCGGAGTCTGCAGAGGCAGGAAACCATGCCTTTCATAGACCGTCCTGGTTTTTTCGATTAATTTCTGCCGGGCAATTTCCTCTTCCGGCGGATAATCCCGAAATCCCTTCAGAATCTTCGGCTCAACCTTGCGTATCTGTTTCTTCTCAATCATATAATCTTCATTATAGGTCAAGACCCCTTGCGGTCTTGACAGAATTATTCCGCTCAATTAATACTTTTTTGTCAGGAAATGAAATGATTTTTTATAGGGAACTAGCCCTGCACTTGCCCGCCTCTGGATGACCCCTGCCACCCTCGATATATCTATTGGATTCAATAAAATCTACTGGGGGGGAGAGTTGAACTCCCGACCTCCTGATCCACAGTCAGGCGCTCTATACCAACTGAGCTACCCCAGCATCACCGAAAAGCCATTTTAATCTTTATCGGGCGTTATGTCAAGTCATTTGAGCCTCAATGAAACTCATTGCCTCCCCGATTCTTGCGCCCGTCTTATTATCGTATTCATCAACTCATGGCCAATTGCGTCCGAGGAATCGATTTCCAGACCTCTTGTCGTATAAAAATAGGCCGAATCGAGATGTCCCGTCCGATAAAAAAGAAACCCAAGATTAAAATACGCCACAGGAAACTTCGGGTCGAATTGGATTATCCGCCTGAAACTTTGGCCGGCGGTGTTATAATCACCGACCCCCATATATGCTCTCCCCAGCATATTCAGGATTTTCGGGTCATTCGGCGCTAATCTCTCAGCCGCCAGAAAATAGGGGATAGCCGATCCCGAGCTGTCCATCCCTATCAGAGCCGACCCGGCTACAAAATGAGGGAGAGGATCGAGAGAATCAATCTGAATACTTCTTCTTGCATCCTGAAGCGCCTTGCCAAAATGCTCCAGATCAAGCTCGGCTTTGGCGATAGCGCTATAGACATGCGCATTTTTCATATTATCCGGAATCGATTTGAGGAGTTCCAAACCCTTATCGATATTTCCGGCTTCCGCAAAATAGTACTGAGCCAGAAGTTCGGTTCCATACCGTCTCTCGCGGTCGCTTAATTTGAGCAATTCCTCCGCTCTGGTTAATTGTGTATTGGTCGATGAATTTGCCATCACCCATATCCCGGAAAATATGATCGATACAAAGAGCAACGATCGCAATAGAGCATGCTGGCCATCTGCGTGGGAATTGAATTTGCGGTATAAAATGATAGCCAATCCCACGCTTGCCGCCGGAATCGAGAAAAGGTCCCAATCACGGGCAAAGCCAAGCCGAGGATCAAGAAATAGAAGAAAGAGTACAGCCGAAAGGGCAATGATTCCAAGAAAATAAAATTGGTTCGCGTTATGCTCTTCTTTTTTCCTCCGCGAAAGATAATATAATAGAATCAAAGGCGCCGGCATCACCAGAAGCAGTTCATTCAGAATATCCAGCAAATGCGAAAATGAGAAGACCGAATATGGATTTGTGGAGAAAATAGGGAGCGCTTTATTGGCAAATCCGCTTGAGTACGTCTGCCCTCTCTTTTCGGCTAACAGCGCCATAGTACACAACAGAGCCATCGACACCGTGAACATCAATAAAGGCAAATGTCGCTTGATAGATATTTTTACTTTCCCCGGTTCCTGACTGAGTTGATTACTGTTTCGATAATGTTGAAAAAGAATATATAGGAATGAAGGCAGAAGAAAAATACCGGTCAGATGAATAAAAGGAATAAATATATATACAACCGTCGTCCCAATAATCCCTCTTCCGGTCTCAAGATATTTTACCGCCATCAAGATATATATAAGAGACATCGGATAGTACAGAGAGTACGATTCCGCATAGCCGAAAAAGAGTTGTATTCCTCCCATAGATATAATCAGCCATTTAATGTAAGATGAACTCTCATCCTTCCAACTTTCCGGGAATTTGAAAAGATAAATCACGGTGACGAAAATTGTCCCGCAGATCATACTATAAAAAGCATAGATACTCTCTCCGGACACTTTTGCAAAAAGGTTAGATATCCGGTACAGAACAGCATGCAGGAAAAAGTCCAGCAGTTCCGTATGATAAAAATAGAATCCCTTCTCAATTTGATTGATTCGCTGATAACCGTCCCCGAGGGAATGAACATGTACCCTCAGTACATAGAACACGATGAAAGTAATAAGAGCAATTACTATCATCCGTCCAACCCGTGGCAGATATTCCCATAAATTATTTGCTTTAATAATTGCTCTACCCAACCATTCCGAAATTGCCGCAACACTGATAGCCGCAAGCAAAACAATCATGCCGATCTGAAATGGGATTGAATAAAATTTGAGAAGATTAAAACCCCAGAGCCTGTCGATCGGAATTATCGAGGCCGCAAAGTAGATTCCTCCCAGAGCCAAAATTGGCAAGAAAATCATCGGCGGCCTTTGACTATTTTCAGCCATAATCTTTGTAATTAACTGCATAAATATCTCGGGTCAAGTATCATAAACGACGCTTTTGACTTTCACTCGGAGATTGATTATTATTGTCCTGTTTATTTTTTGAGAAAAGAGGATATTTTGCTCGAACGCGCCGAGGCTCTAACTTTGATGGAGTCAAAAATCGCCAATAAAAACCTGAGGAAGCATATTCTATCTGTTGAGGCCGGCATGATTCGGCTGGCCGAGCATTTTGCGGAAGATAAAAATCTCTGGGGCTTGACCGGGTTATTGCATGACCTCGATTATAATGTTACCGCAAATCAACCGGACCGCCATACTTTCATTACTGAGAATTGGCTGAAAACTTACAATCTTCCGGCAGAAATGATATATGCTATCCACTGCCACCCGGGGCATACAGAATGCAAATCCCGCCTTGATTGGGCGTTGTACTCCACCGATCCGGCTACCGGATTTCTTGTCGCCTGCGCTCTGATGCACCCTTCCAAAAAACTAATCAATATCGAGTCCGAATTCATGATCCGCCGTTTCAAAGAAAAAAGATTCGCCGCGGGAGCCACCCGGGAAAAT
>CAZCFT010000086.1:3607-10265 GCA_964498015.1 uncultured Ignavibacteriaceae bacterium | reverse complement strand
TCGAAGATGCAAATAATGGATACACCATTCTACACACAAAACTTGACATTACCAATCCTGCCTTGTTTAAAAAGGGCTACTTTAAGAGGCAATTTTTGAGTATCTTTATTCTATACTATGCAGAAGAAAGAAAAAAATATATTGGTTTTAGCCGAGAAATTGTATCCTCTGCAAGTAAAATGGCGGCGGTGGTTTCACCAGAATCCCGAACTGTCAAATGAAGAGTATCGAACTACTCAATTCATAAAAAATATTCTGCGCCATGAGGGCCTAAAACTCCAGCCTCTGAAAATGAAGACAGGCGCGGTGGCCCTGATTAATGAAAGAAAAAAACAAGCCGTCGCAGTTCGTTCGGATATTGATGCCCTGCCTATTGACGAAAAAGCTCCGATTTCGTTCAAATCAAAAAACAGGGGCATCATGCACGCCTGCGGTCATGATGTTCACGCCGCCATTGTCATGGGAACGGCGCTTATTCTTAATAAGTACAAAAATGAATTGCCCGGGTGTGTGAAATTCCTTTTCCAGCCTGCTGAAGAAATGCCCCCGGGAGGGGCGGAAGCGTTGATCAGGGAAAAAGTTCTGAAGAACCCCGAGGTCAAAATGATTTTCGGTCTCCATACCGACCCAAGCATTCCTGTCGGAAAAATCGGTTTGCGAGACGGTCCCATGATGGCCTCGGTGACAGATTTTGATATCACAGTTATCGGCCGGGGAGGGCACGCCGCCCGCCCGCATCTTGGGGTCGATTCCATCGCCACCGCGGCTGAGATAGTGGAATCGATGCAGAAGATCGTTTCGCGTGAGATTGACCCCCTGAAGCCGGTAGTTATCACATTTGGCACAATTAGGGGTGGTACGGCGCGCAATGTCATAGCCGACGAGGCGATTCTTCGCGGCACGGCCAGAACTCTCTCGCCGGACAGTTTGAAGATGATTCCACATCTTTTAAAAAGGACAGCCGACGGAATATGCCGCGCTCGAGGGGCCAAATATAAGATCGACTTCATTGCAGAATATCCGGTTCTCTCCAATGATAAAGCGGCAAATGATATTTTCGCTGAAGTGTACCGTGAGTTTTTCGGAAGGGATAAGATCGTCGATGCTCCGCAAGCTATGGGTGGCGAGGATTTTGCTTTCTATTTGCAGAAAGTCACCGGAGCCTTTTGCAGACTCGGAATCCAAAATAGCAGAATCGGGGCCAACAGACCATGGCATACGTCGGATTTCATGGTTGACGAAAAAAGCATATTCTATGGCACAGTTCTATTAACGGCGGCAGTATTCAAATTTTTCGAAAGCCACCCTGAATGACTCTGCTTTCCAGATTGCTTCTAATATTAATAACATTTCTCATGAGTTCAAGCCTTGCTGATAATATTCTGCCCGGCCAAGTTGTCAATTACAGCGATTTCTCCTACATTAGTTCCATAGCAGTCGGATTTGACTATATCTACTTCGGCGCTACCAATGGAATTACTCGATATAATGTGAAAACCGGACAATGGGCTGATCCGATGACAGGAATTGCAGGATTTTCCGGCGAAAATATTCGGGAAATAAGGGCCTCGCGCGACGACAATTTTATATGGGCAAGAACAGATAATGGCTCTTATGAGTACAACGGCGCCTTTGGATATTGGAACTCAGTCGATACCTTTCCCGACAAACAGGTCTCAGGGCGCCATGTCCAACCCGGCCCGTCTTACATTCCTCCATTTGGATACAATTATATATCATCAGGATCTCTGATCGATGAATATGGGAAGAAATTCCCAATTACGGATATTGTCGATGACGGCTGGTCAAATCTCTGGATCGGAACCTGGGGACTGGGCGCATTACATTCCGATATTTCAATCCTGAGACTTGAGATTCTGCAATTTGGATTGTTGCAGGAGAATGTCTCTACGATTTATTTGGATAACGGTATCCTCTATTTGGGAGGCGAATCACGAAATTCATATCGCACTGGAATAACAATTTTCGATTGGCATAATAATGATTTCGATTATGTCGAGACCGAAGGAACATTCGTCTCACGAGCGGAAAATGTGAATGATCTTGCCGCCGATGATGAAAAAATCTATGCGGCTACCGATAATGGCATCTTGGTCATAGACAAAAAGAGTCTGAAAATCACCGATCGCCTTCGGCGTTCTTCCGGACTTTCTGTCAATCAAGTGACGACAATTCTTGTGTCCGGCGATACTCTGTTCGCCGGGACAGCTTTTGGCTTGAATCTTCTGCGTTTGAAACCTGATACATCAGGGAAAGACACAAAGACAATGCTATCTTCTCTGTCTATTTCATGCCTCGACAAAGTGGACGATGCGATTTGGATTGGCGCTTCCGGAGGCGCATATCGGCTGGACCTGAAATCGGCGAAACTAAACCTTCTGTCAGCCCCCGAAATATCTGACAAAGATCAAATTTATGACATTACTCATTCGTCGGACGCCGTCTGGCTCGCTTTGGAAAACAATCTGATTTCCATCAATCTGCAGACGGCAGATATTGCCTCTTATCCGGAGGCGAACAATTATGGCGGAGCTCGGAAAATCGCAATTAAAGATTCAACTTTGGCGGTGGCAACGACAAATGGTCTGCTGATATTCACTCTGGGAGCAAAGACCAGACGCCAGTTATTTACCAAAGATGATGGTCTTCTCTCTCTGGATATAGGAGATATGGCTTTCGATGGCGACTATCTTTGGCTCGGCTCCGACCGCGGCCTGACCCGATTTTGGTATAAGAATCCCGCTTTGGCTCGATAGTCATTCAGAGTCTCCTCTCCGTCAGGCGCCGGACTGAAAATTATGGTTGAATGGCGGTCAATAATTTCATATCTTCTGTCAGCGCCATTGCATGGCCGGGTTGGCGAGTTAGATAATCCGGTTATTGACGGAGCGGTTTGGACAAAGTGACTTCTGCTGTTATTATCAGAATGAATCAGGAAATTTATCTAATAAGCCGGATTTGAACATATCAACCGGAGGAAATTGGACCAACTGACAGTATTAAGAATACAGGAGCAAAAAACATAATGAGGATCTGCTATGTTTGAAATTGAATTTCCAATCTGCCAAAAATGCGGCAAGGGACGGCTTCTTCCTCTCTCCGACTACGGACGCGATGGGGCCGCTATAACCTACAAAGCCTGGGTATGCGCCAATCCGGAGTGCGGATTTTCTATCCGTATTGACAATGGCGAAATCAGCTATGGCAGGCAAATCGGACTCTCCAATAAATAGACTATGCCGAAACTGTTTGAAAATCTTTGGGTGAAACTGGCCGCTTTGATCTTGGCCTCCCTTCTTTGGATTCATGTTGCGACCAATAAGGTATATCAGGAAGAGGTTACTCTCGCCGTGACGCAGGTTGACATATCAAGTAAATTGCTTTTGACAGAACCGCCGCCGGAATCAGTGACAGTTACCGTGTCCGCCACCGGGAAAAAGTTACTGCGAAGCGACTGGAAACGCGGCGGCCTGAGATTGATGATCAATCGCAACAGTCCCGGAAAACTCAAGGCCGCAATTACCCTTGATAATCTGACTCTTGTGCAGAAAGAAAAAATCGAATTAGTCAAAGTGGTTTCTCCGCGGGAATGGGATATCGCTTGCGATCGCAAGGTTGAAAAAAAACTGCCAATGAAATCGAGAGTGAATGTGCATCCTGCCGACGGATACGCCGTAAAGGGAAACGATTCTATTTCCCCTCCAACGGTCAGCGTGGTGGGGCCGGCATCACTTCTGAATGGGCTGAGCTTTCTGGAGACGATCGAGAAAACGCTTGAGGGGGTAAGAAACGATCTGACTATCAGAGCGCCGGTGCAGAGTCCAGGGATATATGGAACGTCTATCAAGCAGGATTCGGTCGATATTACCGTGCATATTGTCCCCATAAAGAGCCGCCTTTTTCCCAATATCGCGGTAAGATTAATAAATGCTCCGACGGACAATACTGCGGATGTCTTCCCGCCTAAGATTGAGTTGAGAATAGGCGGGGAACCTCAGGCTATCGACACGCTATCAAGCAGACGGATTGTCGCTGTTGCCGATTATTCCCAAATGGGCGAAAATGATTTTGCCCCTGTCAAGGTGACGCTTCCTCCCTATTTTTATATTCTCTATTTATCAGCCGACTCCGTAAAAATTGTTCCTCAGACGCCGGACTGATCAGAGAATGATGCTTACTTTAGGGTTTGAAACCTCGTGCGACGAAACCTCTGCCGCCGTTGTCGGCGATGGAAATAAAATCCTCTCCAACGTAATCCTCAGTCAGCTGGTTCATCGCGGGTTTGGCGGTGTCGTACCGGAATTGGCCAGCCGGGAGCATCTCAAGGCCATTATTCCGGTTTATGAAGACGCATTGAAGCAGGCCGGAGTACGATTGGACGATATCGGGCTGATTGCGGTTACCTTTGGCCCCGGATTGGTCGGAGCTCTTCTGGTCGGCCTAAATTTCGCAAGAGGGTTAGCTTTTGGCAAAAATATTCCTTATGTGGCAGTCAATCATCTTGAGGGGCATATAGCGGCAAATTTCTTGGCTCATCAGAACCTGCCTTCAAAGCATCTGACTCTTATTATCTCCGGCGGGCATACTTCTCTTGTACTCGTAGATGGTTTTGGCAATTATAAAGCGCTCGGACAAACCAAGGACGACGCTGTGGGCGAGGCCTATGATAAGGTTGCCAAAATCCTTGGTCTGGGGTATCCGGGGGGAGCCGAAATCGACCGCATCGCTAAAACGGGAGACAGAAAATATTTCAAATTTCCGCGGGGCGTAATAAGGGAGGAGAGCTATGATTTTTCCTATTCAGGTCTAAAAACCGCCGTGGCTCTTCATATCCGATCTTTGCCGCCGAATGAACTGGAAAAACACCGGGCTGATATTGCGGCCTCATTTCAAGAAGCGGCAATTGAGGTTCTGGTTCACAAAACCATCCGTGCTGTTGATGAATTTGGGACAAAAACAGTGACTCTTTCCGGCGGGGTGGCATCAAACACTCGATTGAAGGAGTTGATGGGGGAAAAACTGGAACTGCTTGGCGTCAAATTCTATTTCCCTCCCCCCGAATTGTGTACCGATAATGCGGCGATGATAGCGGCGGCAGGGTATCGGCGATTTCTGATTGAAGGCCCGTCGAAAATGGATATTAACGCCGTGCCATACTTGAAGCTGATTTGACAGCTCGTAAGCCTATGGCTTAATTCGTCTGCAATATCCATTTCTTATCGGAGAGCCCTAAAATCCCCAGTATGTTCGACTATAAAAAAAACCCTCTGCACTCAAGACCGCAAGAGGGTTCAATTTATGTCGCTCCCTAAAGGCAACTATTTCAGCAGAATCAGCCTCTTGGTCGCCTTAAAATCCTTCGCCTCCATCCGATAAAAATAGACCCCTGAAGCCGCCTGATGTCCCGTCTCATTTCTGCCATTCCATAAAACTGATTTATATCCCACCTGAAGATCTTCATCAACGAGTGTTATCACCTTCTGCCCAAGAATATTGAAAACACTCAAATTTACATGAGTCGCGGTCGGCACGGCAAATTCAATGATTGTGCTCGGATTGAAAGGATTGGGGTAATTCTGTTTCAACGAGAAATTGACAGGAAGCTGAGATTGATGGATTTCTTTGACATCAAGGGCAACGGATATTGTAACTCTCTCAGAGTCGATATAGGTTCCATCAGACGCATAGAACATAACCGAATCGATACCCGCCTGTTCTGCGGTCGGAATCCATTCAAAGGTCCCTTTCCCGTTCAGGCTGTCGGTAAATCTCGCGCTGTCCGGAAGAGTGGAGGTAGTGAGAGTAATAGTCCCGGCCTCAGGATCGGTAGCGGAAATCTCGAACTTCAACAGAGAATCGGGCTCCACGAACTTGGCGCCAATAGCGGCCAAGACCGGCGGATCATTTACCTCCGTAACAGTTATTATCACTCTGTCGCTGTCCCATCCATAGGGATTAGCCCCATCATGCACGGTAAACCAGCCGGTATCTACTTTCCCTCCCTGGGATTCGTCCGGAGAAAACCAAAAATTGGCCGAGGTCCGGCTCACATAGTCTATATGCGTGTTAGGAAGAGATGTTAATACATATCCAACAAAATAATGGAAATTGAAAGTGAGTGAATCCCCATCAGGATCTGTGGCCGATAAACCTATCTGAAGCGTATCATGCTCCTTGACGGTCTTATTACCCATATTAGTAATAACCGGAGGAGCATTTACATTTTGGACATGGATTACGACTTTCTCGGTGTCGGCAAAAATCCCATTCGAGGCTATAAAATATACCGTCTCATATCTGTTACCTCCGGTGAAATTAGGTTTATACACAAATTTGCCGGTTATGTTGTTTGTCCCGCCAGATGTCGTCGTAAAAGTAACAACCCCGGCCAATGAATCATCCGGAGGAGAATAGTAACTTAACGTTAAGGTTTTCCCCGAATCGGTAGCATAAATTTTAGCGCTACCGGCGCCACCGCCGCCAGTAGCATCATAATTGACCGTACCGGGGATTGTGAGAGTGGCGCCTTCCAAAACTCGAATGGTATCAAAAATGGTGTCAAAAACCGGGACACTATAATTAAAAACCCTTAATGTATCAGCCTCTATATTCCAGCATTGCATCGTAAAATCAGGCA
>CAZCFT010000086.1:0-3507 GCA_964498015.1 uncultured Ignavibacteriaceae bacterium | reverse complement strand
CCAGTCATAGGCAGAACTGTCCATATCCCCTTTTTCCATGCAGAAATAACCGGAATCATTGGTGGTCTTGGCATGCCAGGAGAGGGTCAGGATACTATCCGTTTGTGGGGGAAAACCGTTGCTATTGGCAATGCCCGCAAAGGAAAATCGATACGGCAGAACGCCATCGGCCCAGCTTTCAACTTCAAGAGACCTGAACATATCCCAGTAGTTGTAAAACACAGTATCCAGAAATTTTCTTATCACCATAGTATCCCCACCAGAGTTGTAGTTATGTCCATCTATTAGAGCCGCATCAATCCAATCCATGGAAATATTGCCATTAAATGCAAATGGGCTACCCCAGGTCGTTCGATTTTGATATGGCGGGTCAAAAATTGAATCGTGATTGGTGCAGTATAGATTAATCGTAAAATAACTGGAGGTGGTTACTACGCTGTCGTTTTTTACTACCGCTTTGAAAGTCGTGCCAAGCCCAAACACCTGCCCGCCAACTAATAGCAGTAGCAAAGTCGCCAGCAACAGAACTAAAACTTTTCTCATAATTTTACCTCCTATCGGTTATGATGAATTATGGACTACCTTCTATTTAATATATTATGAGATGCGTTTCCAGCAAGGGAAATTTTCAATTCAAATGGCGAAAAATGGCCTAAAATTGAAGGCTTGGCGGTAAATCCTGCCATTTTATTTGTAATCAAGCCCCCCGGAGACAAGAGGGACGCTCAGCCGTTACTGCACTTCAGCTCGAAAGAGTCCGCGTCGATCGATTCATCAAAATAGAGTTCCATCGTCCCGGGGGAAATACAAGGGTGCACTTTCCTCCGGGCAATCCGCTGAATGTTGAGCAGGTGCCGGGCGCTGATATTATCGCTCGTGAAATTTTTTCCTCCTGAGCCGCAGGCCAATGTCAGCGACGGGTGCAGAGAGCTGTAAGTTCCTCCCATCGCCCCTTGCGAGGCGGGCATATTCACCAGTATCCGTCCGGCATGCATGACTGACGCAAAATACATGATTCGTTCTTCATTGGTGGAAAACATGCTGATTGTATGCCCCAACCCTCCGTGATTATTTATCTGACTGCATAAATCAATCGCCTGTTCAATATTCTCGGCGACATAAAAAGCCAAAATCGGCGCCAGAATCTCCATCGATAGCGGCGAATGAATCCCCACCTCCTCAAGTTGGGCAATCAGCAGAGTTGTATCGGGAGGGACATCGATTCCGGCCATCTGGGCGATCTTAGCCGCCGGTTGTCCGATAACATCAGATTTCATTATTCCGGTCGTCGTATTGAACGCAACCGGCTCAAGCCGCTTGATTTCGTCCTTCGAGAGAAAATGAGCTTTCCGCTTTTTGAACTGTCTTATCATTTCTTCGACATGGCATTTCCTCACTACCAGAGCTTGCTCGCTGGCGCATATAGTTCCGTTGTCGAAGGTCTTGGAGATGAATATCTGCTCCACCGCAAATGGGACATTAGCCGTCTTGCCGATAAAGACCGGCACATTTCCCGGGCCCACGCCAATGGCAGGATTCCCCGAACTATAGGCCGCCCTTACCAGTGATGTTGATCCGGTAGCAAGAACCAGCGCGGTTTTCTTATGACTCATAAATTTCAATGTCTCTTCTTCGGTGGAATTTTTGACCCACTGGATACAATGCTCCGGAGCTCCTTCATTCAAGGCCGCTTCATAACATATTCTCGCGGCCTCCGCGGAACATTTTTTGGCGGACCCATGAGGACGGATAATAATCGGATTTCGCGATTTCAGAGAGATCAATATCTTAAAAAGGACCGTTGAGGTCGGGTTGGTTATGGGAGTAACCGCAAAGATAGGCCCCAGCGGTTGCGCAATTTCTATGATACCCTTTTCGGTATCTTCGGATATCACCCCCACTGTCCTGAGGTTTTTGATATCTTCATAAACAAATTGCGTCGCAATGACATTCTTGATGATTTTGTCTTTTAATATGCCCAACCCGGTTTCTTCATAGGCCATCCCGGCCAGACGAATTCTATTGTTGAACCCGGCCTTATAGACTGCGGTCACGATCCGGTCGGTTTGCTCTTGATTGAATTTCCTGAATTCCACGGCCGCTCGCGCCGCTTTATTCATCACCTCATCAATATCAACGCCAGTCTTCTTTTTCTCGTCCATAATATTCAACCCTATTGAATAGGAATTATTTCTGTCTTCCCGAGCATTGTCAAAAGAAAATTAAATCAAATCGGCCCAAGACGCAAGATGGATTTTTGTGACCCTTATTCTTCTTAATTAATTGTCATTATGGCGAAAGCTTTGTAGGTCTAAACCCTTGTGCTTGCCCGCTTTTGGAGGGGTTTCGACATTCAGGCGGCATCAGTTGTAGGTCGGCGTTCCGATCCGCCGCAGTGTACTACTTCAGGGTTTCGGTAACTAATTGGCCAACGACATTATGGTTTTTCAACACGCCCCTCGGGGGCTTGACCTATCCCATTTTATCGAATATAATACAACCGTATTAATCTGACAGGAGGATAGTATGCCGCTTCTTTTAACCAGAGATGATGTTGTCCGCGTTTTGTATATGCCGGACTGTATGGATGTGGTAGAAAAAGCCTTCGCCGAATTGGCCTCCGGCACGGCGGTCTTGCCACTGCGGATCGGCATCACGCCGCCGGATGGCCTATCGCTTTATATGCCCGCTTATCTGAAGCAGATGGGCGCTCTGGCCTGCAAAGTGGTAACCGTATATAAAAATAATCCCAAAAAGCACAATTTGCCGACCACAATCGGTAAGGTCCTACTTCAGAATCCGGAGACCGGTGAGGTCATCTGCATTATGGATGGCGGGTATCTCACCGCGGTTCGAACCGGCGCCGCCAGCGGTGTGGCAACCAAATATCTGGCGCGAGCCGACAAAGGGCAGATCGCCGGCATATTTGGCGCCGGCGTGCAGGCGAAAATGCAGTTATGGGCGATTGCCGTCGCGCGGAAGATTTCTCGTGCTTATGTTTACGACATATCCGCGGATGCCGCCAATCTCTTTATCAAAGAAATGAGCGCCAAATTGAAATTGGAGATTATTCCATCTGATTCCCCCGAGCAGATTCTTGCCGAGGCCGATATAATCTGCACCGCATCATCTTCGGCCACGCCACTATTTGATGGTTCTCAAGTCCGGCCCGGGACGCATATCAATGGCATCGGAAGCCACACCCCCGGCGCTCGCGAGCTCGATACAACCGTCATCAAGCGGTCAAAGCTGGTGGCCGATTCTTATGAAGCCTGCCTGAAGGAAGCCGGCGATATCATGATACCGCTTCAGGAAGGCGCAATTTCGAAAGAGCATATATATGCCGAACTGGGAGAAATAATCATCGGCCGCAAAAAAGCGCGCGCTGATAATTCCGAAATCACATTATTTAAGTCAAACGGCCTTGCCATTCAGGATGCCGCCGCCGCCAAATTAGTGTACGATAAGGCAAAAACATCCGGAATCGGAAAAGAAGTGGATTTGTAG
>CAZCFT010000085.1:4082-10293 GCA_964498015.1 uncultured Ignavibacteriaceae bacterium | reverse complement strand
AAAGGGGTTGTATTTGTCGATTGCACCTATCAAGGAAGTGATGATGTCATCAGAGCCAGGACTGCATTCGGGAAAATGATGCTTGCGATTGGCAATGATACCATCAGAGCCGAAACCGAAAGATGGTACGGGGACTTGATGGGGCCGGCGGTTTCCCCTGAGGATTCAAAGATGATACTCTCCTCATTGCAGTATTGCAGTCCTCGATGGCTTTTTCAATCGGTGGCGGCCTGCCCTAAATACGACGCCATATATCCGCAGAGAGAGACGCCGGTCAGAGATGATCTCTCCATATTTATCATGGAAGCTGATAACGGAGTCGGCGCCGACCTGCGCAAATCATGGGTTAATCGTTTCAAGAATGCGAGATATCACTTATTTGAGAATGCGCATCATTTCTTCTTTGCGCTCGACAAAGAGAAATTTAATGGATTGCTTGATGACTTTCTTTCGGGAAAGTAATGCCGGAACCGCCAGCATTCCTCTCTAAAGAGATAAAATTCTTTTCATCTGATTATGAATTCTGCCATTGCTGGCGAGGATATACTTGCCATAGATGAAATATTTTTCCCCGTTGAAATCGGTAACTTTCCCGCCGGCTTCTTCAACAATCAGCTTCCCGGCGGCCGTATCCCAGGGAGAAAGTTTCAGTTCCCAGAATCCATCGATTCTGCCGCAGGCCAAATAGCATAAATCAAGGGCCGCCGAGCCGGGGCGGCGGATACCCCGCGCCACTTTGGCGAAACGAGCGAAATTCTTCAGATTGTCTTCATTCGAAGACCCTATATCATAGGGAAAACCGGTAGCAAGAAGCGCTCTGGATAATTTAGTTTCTTCCGTTACATGAATCTTTTTGCCATTCAGGAATGAACCTCCCCCAATCGTTGCATGAAATAATTCCTCTCTTTGGGGATCATAAACAACGCCGAGAATAATCTCGCCCCTATATTCCAGCGCGATTGACACACAATAAAATGGAAATCCGTGCGCAAAATTGGTGGTTCCGTCCAGCGGATCGATGATCCATTTAAATTCAGAGGCTTTATTCTTTGCCGATTCTTCCTCGGCAAGAATAGAATGATTGGGAAATTTCTTTTCAATGGCCTTGATAATATATCGCTCGGATGCCAAATCGGCCTCGGTCACAAGATTAATTCTCCCCTTGAAACTTACCCGGTTGTGTTTATTTGCCTTTTTTAATAGCAGGTTCCCGGCGCCGACTGCCGTTTGACGGGCAAATCGCAGATAATCTCTTAAATTATTTTGGGAAAGCATAATTTAGACGACGACTTTCAGCTCATCATGCTTGAACTGCATCTGATATAGGCGATAATAAATCCCCTTATTTGCCAGAAGCTCATGATGCTTACCCATCTCGCGCACTTCGCCATTGTGCAGAACTATTATTTTATCGGCTTTCTCGATGGTTGATAGTCGATGGGCTATGATAATGGCTGTTCGATTTTCCAGTAATTTATCCAGAGCCTTTTGGATCAGTTTTTCCGTCGCCGTATCTACTGAACTGGTGGCTTCGTCAAGCACAAGTATATGGGGATTGAATGCCAACGCCCGGGCAAAAGACAGCAACTGTTTTTGACCGGTTGATAAGGTGGCCCCGCGTTCTTTCACTTCGGCCTTGATCCCCTTTTCATTTTCGAAAACATAATCATGGAGATTTACTTTTTTCAATGCGGCGATAATTTCATCGTCGGATATTTTTGCATTTCCCAATCGAATATTCCCGGCATAGTCTCCGGAAAAAATAAAAACATCCTGCAGAACCAGTCCGAGCCGGCGGCGAAGCGTCTCCGTCGGCATTTCTTTTATTTCAACGTCATCAAGCTTGATAGCGCCTTTTTGGTAATCATAGAATCGGAATAGAAGCGATATAAGCGAGCTCTTTCCTGCGCCGGTGGCGCCGACAATAGCCACTTTCTCGCCGGGCGCCACTGAGAATGAAACATCTTTCAAAACATAGTTGTCGTCATCGTAAGCGAACCAGACATTCTGGAAATCAATTTTCCCTTTGAAGGTTGAAGGTTTTGGGCCATTGGTTGGCGAGATAATTTCCGGTTTAGTATCCAGAAGTTTGAAGATGCGTTCCGAAGACGCCATCGATGCCTGCAGAATATTATACTTTTCGGAGAGGTCTCGAATCGGGTTATAGAAGCGCTGGACAAGTTGAATAAATGCCACCAGTTCGCCAAAGGTCAAGACGCCGGACGCAATCTGAAAGCCGCCATAGTACAGTAGTATCGCCAGCGATATAGAGCTGATTATTTCAACTGTCGGAAAGAAAACCGCATAATAATAGACTGACTTGAGATTTGCCTCGCGCAGGTCGGCATTGATAGAGCTGAACTTACCAAAAATTTCCTTTTCGCGGGTGAAAAGCTGGATGACTGTCATACCGGCAATATGTTCCTGCAAGAAGGAGTTCATGCGGGCTATCCGCGTTCGAACCTCGCGATAGATGGTTCTAACTTTTCTCCGGAACATTGTAGTCGCCAGAATCAGAAGCGGCAAAACTGCGAAAGTAAGCAGGGCCAGTTTCCAGTTGTAGTAGAGAAGCGCGATGACAATTCCAATCAGAGTGAGAATATCTCCAAAAACCGAAACAAGTCCGGAAGAAAACAATTCGTCAAGCACGCCAACATCATTGGTGACACGGGTCACCAGCCTTCCGACCGGATTTTTGTCAAAAAACCCCAAATGCAATTTCTGAAGATGCCTGAAAATCTGCATCCGCATGTCATATTGAACCCTCTGCCCGATATACATGGTGATATACATCTGTATATAGGAAAGAATAAAGGCCGCCATCAGTATGCCGGCGGAAATCATCGCAATTCGCCCCAACCCGCCAATATCCTTGGCGGCCAGATATTTGTCGATGCCGATTTGCACCATCACCGGCAGAAGAAGCTCCAGCCCCGAGCCGGCAATCAGCAGAATGATTGAGATAATCAGAGCGGGACGATAAGGACGAGCATAAGTCAGCAGACGGCGCATCAGACGGGAATCATACGCTTTCCCCAATATCTCTTCTTCATGATAATTATTACTGGCCGTCATATTCTGTTACATCTTCCTGAGTTCTTCTTCAATAAGCTGTGTACGGTACAGTAGAGCGTACTGCCCCTTTTGCGACATTAGTTGATCATGGTTCCCTGATTCGGCGATAGAGCCGTTCTCTAAATAGATAATCAGGTCGGCATCCTTTACAGCCGAAGCCCGGTGCGAGATTATTATTGCCGTCCGGCGGCTTATTTCGCTCTGGAGTCGAAGGTTTATAAGGTGTTCTGTTTCAGTATCCACAGAGCTGGTGGCATCATCAAGAATCAGGATTTTGGGGTCCATCACGAGAGCCCTGGCGAGAGCTACCCGTTGTTTCTGGCCGCCGGAAAGAGTAATGCCCCTCTCCCCCACGAGGGTTTGATACTGTTCGGGAAAGGTCTCGATTTCCTTTTCCAGTACCGCTGATTTGGCCGCATTTTTTGCCTCACACATCTCTTTGCCATCGACCCCGAATAGTATATTGCTGGCAATGGTGTCCGAAAATAGAAACGACTCCTGAGGAACAAATCCAATTTGGGAGCGAAGGACGTCTAATTCCCAATCGTTGATATCAATGTCATCAATCAATAATTGCCCTCTTGATATAGGATAAAGATGGCTTATTAAAGATACAACAGTTGATTTTCCGGAAGCGGTCGGGCCAACTATCCCGACAGTCATCCCCGGCTCTATACAAAGCCTAATATCATGAAGGATTGTTTTGCCATTATAGCCGAAACTCAAATTCCGAAATTCGATTTTCCCCTTTATGACTTTTTTCTCTGAAGATCCGGCGTGCGATATTATAGCCGGTTCGGTATTCAGAATCTTGTTTATCCTATCCAAAGAAGCAGTCCCGCGTTGATAAAGCGAAATCACCCATCCCAGAGCAATCATGGGCCAAATCAGAATAGCCAGATAGGCAAAGAAGGCCACCAAAGTCCCCAAACTCAGTTCGCCCAATATGACTGATTTCCCGCCAAAATAGAGGACAAGAATATTTACTGTTCCGGCCAGCATGAAGAGGAGCGGGAAAAACATGCTGTATATTCGTATCATCTCCATATTGAGCGATATGTACTTTTTGTTGTGCTTGGAGAAACTCTCTATTTCAGAGTCTTCCTGATTATAAGCGCGAATCACACGCACTCCGGCCAGATTTTCCTGCGCCTTTGAGGTCAGCACGGCAAAATAATCCTGAATTTTCATAAATTGCTTATGCACTATCCCGCCAAGCTTATTCACCAACAGGGAAAGAACCGGCAGAGGGAGAAGAGCATATAGAGTCAGTGAAGGAGAAAGATATAGCATAAAGCCGATCGCCGTCAAAGCTGTCACGATCGTATTGCTGATTTGCATTATTCCGGGGCCGATCATCATTCTGACCGCTTCGATATCGTTGGTTGCTCGGGCCATTATATCGCCGGTTCTATTGTTGTGATAGAAGGTTGGATTAAGTTTGAGAAGATGTTCAAAGAGGTCGCTTCTGAGGTCATATTCTATTTTCCGGGACATCCAAATAATAGTTCGCCTCATCGAAAAACGAAAAATGCCGGATACTATGGATAGGGCGACTATAAGTATGGCGATCTCCAGAATTTCGCGGGACGGGACATGCCTCTCCAACCGGTCAAAGGCCATCTTAAGCAAATAGGGATTTATGAGCAAGAGTGTATTACTGCCTATGACCGCCAGCCCGCCCCAGAGCAGATACTTGCGATAGCGGCGAAGATATTTAATGATAATCTTAAATCGATTAGCGCTCGGGGTTTTTTTTTCAGTCATAATTATCGAAATAAACGTCTTTCGCGGTCATTAGTTCCGGGCTAAATCAATTCGAATACCTAATCCTCAATTAAAAAACCGTCCGACAAGAAACCGGACGGCTCTTCTTCAATAAAAAAACGCGCTCAAAGAAGTTGATTCTCCTTTAATTTATTAAAAAGCTTCTCGGCGATCTCCTGAGGCGTCTCGCCTGTAATAAATTCACCTTTCTGGCGCGGAGGCGGCGGAGAAATTTTCACGGTCTTTGTATAAGAATTAGCTCCGACCGATGTAGTTTCAATTCCAATATCGGCGGCGGTCCATTTGGTTATTGCCGCTTTCTTGGCCATCATTTTCCCTCTCAATGATGGTAACCTCGGTTCATTTATCTCCTTGACGACAGACAACACCGCCGGCAGTGAAACCTCGACAACATCATACCCTTCCTCGGTAGTTCTCCAGACGGTCATCTTGTCCCCATCGACCGTTTCAATCTTCTTAACAAACATCACCTGCGGCAATCCAAGAAATCCAGCCACGGCTCCGGGAACCTGTGCGGAATCATCGTCAATCGCCTGCTTGCCCGAAAGGATCAAATCACACGGCCCAATTTTTTTCAAACCCGCAGCCAGAATCTTGGCAGTCGCCTGTGGATCTGATTTTTCAAATGTCGGATCCGAGATTAATATGGCTTCATTAACTCCAAGGGCGAGGCAATCTCGGAGAGCCGATTCCCCCTTCTGCGCGGCAACCGTCATTACTGTCACTTTACCGCCGTGTTTCTCTTTAAGCCTTAGGGCTTCTTCAACGGCGAATTCATCAAAGGGATTCACGACTCCCGGACCGGAAGGCAGAACGATATCGTTTGCCGCCTGGTCAATTTTCACCAATTCGATTTCCGGGACTTGCTTTATCAGAACAACAATATTCATTTTTTCCTCCAGCGAGGCATATAAATCAAAACGCCTAAGCAACCTATAGGTAAATCATTTCTTGTGATTTGTCAATGGCCTTCCGTCAAAAGCCGGATTCCCAAGAGGATAAGTCGGGCAAGTTTTTCCGGAGAGATTTCTCCATTTTTTTTAGCATAAGAAGTTTGGAAAATTCTTCCCGCCGTGATCAAAAGGAATCAGGAAATCCCTATCCATCGATTGAGCCAGAAAATGACACCCGGCAGGACCCCAAAACAAATAAGCGCCGCTGACATCAGGCTCAATTTGTACCCTTTGGGAGTGAACCAATCCGTTTGCTTCCACACCGGTTTGAAGCTTGAGATTTTGAGTGGAAAAAGCGGCGGGCAAAGGGCTGTTCGATGTTTTAGCGCTATTGGCCAGATAACTATGAGGCGATTAGGAACAACATCGAGGACAGAAGGATATTGATCATTTGT
>CAZCFT010000085.1:0-4072 GCA_964498015.1 uncultured Ignavibacteriaceae bacterium | reverse complement strand
TGAGATTTTGAGTGGAAAAAGCGGCGGGCAAAGGGCTGTTCGATGTTTTAGCGCCATTGGCCAAATGATTATGCCGATGATTAAGGACAACATTGTGAACAGAAGGATAATGATCATTTGTGCTGCCTCCGTCTGAATGTTCTTGTATTCATTGCTCTGTGGCCGCCATTCGGCATTCTTCCCAATGGTCTTTAATAATTCCGGGATATCCTCAGATATGGATTAAGTTCACCCGCCTTTTCATATTCAGCTTCAGCACGATTGAATTTGTTTTCGGCCATATACAGATCTCCCAAATATAGATGATAGGCAGCGGCGTTATCAGGGTCATCTTTCAGCGCTTTTTTAATAAAATCGCGCAACTCTTTGGCCTTATCCCCGAATGTGAAGAGCGTATTATCATTCATTATGTACAAGGCCTCAGCCCATGCTCCAAATGCCGGGACGTAAAGGCTATCCAATGCCAAAGCCTTCCGGTACAATTCGATCGCCTTATCAAGATTCGACATCGCAATCGCACGGCCAAGTAACACATAAGTACCGGGTGAATTGGAATCAATCCCTATTGACTCTGTATAGGCATAAATGGCGCTATCGATGCGACCCATTTTATAATATGCGATTCCGATATTCGTCAGAATGACAGCCCTGGTTATGTCATCTGCGGGGCGTGCTTGGAGAGCCATGTTCCAATATCGGCCGGCCTTTTCATAGTCGGCCGAATCGCTATCGACCCAAAAAAGAGCATTGCCCATGTTTTGTAGCGCCGCTGGATTGTTCGGATCAATTTCAAGGACTTCTCTAAAATATCTTTCTGCCGGATTAAACTGGTTCAATTCGTAGTATGACATTCCGATATTGATTAGCGCGGTCAAATTGCCGGGCTGGAGCATTAACGCGCGACTATAATATTTAATAGCTTTAGTAAATACTGGCCCCACTGCCGCAAATTTCCCGTCCTTTTTCAGCATTTGCCCCCGGGCAAAATATATGTTCCCGAGACAAATATATGTCGTAGGACAAGACGCATCAGATACTATTAATTGGAGACAAAGAACTTCAGCGCTATCCAAATTTCCAGTGGAATATAGTTCCAAAGCCAAAGGTTGTACCACTTCGTCTGCGCCCGCGCGCAAATTCACAACATGAAATATCATTACAGTTGCTATAATCAGGAGCAAATGTCTCATGACCACTCCTCCATATGTTTATAATGTTCGGAGGAAAAAGGGGCCATCAGCCTCTTTCTCCCCCATTTACCCTTGCACCAGAATCTAAAATGGCATGAATTCTACCTCCCTGTCTTCACAGCGATAGGACCAGATAACGCCCCGGCGATGTCGGAAAGTAATTGCGCTCATGAAACATAATAGCCAATTGTACTTAGCAGAGCCCCGCCGCATATCAGAAAAGTACCAATTAACCATAACCGAAATCCCCGGGGTGAAAAACAATCTTTTTGCATCCAGATCGGTTTCAAATCGCAAGGATTGAAGCTGGGGACCGATAGGCATTTATCAGTACAATATTTTCTGTAGGCGGTAATTGTCATGGCCACGCCGGAAACTGTCATTATTAGGCAAATAGATTTGAGTAATATGACCATATCTCACGCTCAGGGATTATAGGCTTATGATCATTGACATTTTTGCGTAGAGAAAGCGCGAATTAGATTTCAAGTACTTCCCTGCATAATTAGAATTATAAGCCAGATAGAAGGTCGAGCCAGGTAGAAAAGTGTATCCAAGAAGGAAATTCGCCATATAATAATCTGAATAATCATTCCCCTGCAGAAAGGCCTTTATGAAGATATCTTTGTTGAAATGCAATCCTATTCTTAATAATTCATTCCATTGGTTATATGTCCTTGGCCCATGCTGATACTCATATTGGGAAACATGATTGATTGAAGGAATCAGCTCCAGTTTTTCGCCAACATTCCATGTTATTCCAAAATTGAAATTCCTCTGCCATATAGACGCAATATTCCAATAATCAAGATCCTGCCCTTCCTGATAATAAATTGAAATGCCAAAATGCCCACCGGGATTTGCCCAAGAAGATATTCCAAAGGCATATTTGTTGAAATACCGACTCTCCCAAAGACTCCTCTCAAAACGGTAGCTTGCGCTTAGCCCAATATTTTTTTGAAAAGAGACCATCAGAGATGGGGCAACAACCCTCGCCAGCATCAATCCATCATAATTGTGTTGAATATAATAACTAATAATGGGAGTGATTTTCTGGATATATCTATTATTTGTATTCCAAACATAATTTGAGTGAATCTGATCAGTACGATATGAAAATGGAGTAGAATTCGTATCAACCACCAAAGGATAAACAAATCCGGCATCAGCAAAGAAATTCCTTTCATAGAATGAATGACTATATGACACAGAGAGACGGTCCCTATAATAAGAGAAACTTCCCGTGCCCTCCCAATCCAGGCCCTGAAATCCTTTTGTGTTGCTTCTGGCTATCTGCCCATCGAAAGCCAGAGGACCCTTTAGTAATTTCCAATCAAGGGAGAGAGCCGCATTGTGCCTGTCTTTGCTTTTAGTATAAGTTGTTATTATTCCAACGGAGGATTGTTTGATTATTTCACGCTCGCATCTGGCAATGAGGTAATCGTCTTTATTGTCGAGGAGCAAATTATTGTCTCGAGCGTATAAGACCCCAAAGCCATATTTTCCTTCTTTGCCGGTCGCTCTAACGCCAATATCCGGGTTTTCGATTTTTCTGCTGTAAAAAAGATAGAAAGGGGTCGTGAATATGTCTGTTCGCTCAAGAAAGAATGGCCGCTTCTCTTGAAGATAGAGTTTATACGGCGAAAGGTTAACATAATCTATGTCGGCTTCAACCTGACCGAAATCAGGATTGATAGTGGCATCGACTACAAGGTTCGAGCTCAGGCCATATTTGACATCGGCCCCAAAATCAATCTTGTTGGCGTCTCTGACACCGGCGAATTTACTATAATTATTGGTTAGATAAGGCTTTATATCCAGCAAGAGATCCTGTCCTATAGAATTAATTCCAATCAATGGCGCCGTCCGTTCCAAATCATTATTATCCGTTTTCCTAAGAGGCACATAGCTGTCAGCCTCATTTTTTCGCTGTATTAACCTATAAAACTGTACTCTCCAGATTTGATCCTTCTTCTGGGGAAACCTCAGAGTTTTAAAAGGGATTGCGGCTTCAACCTGCCAGCCGAAGTTAGTCCTCTTACCGGAAGACATCCATACCCCGTCCCAACTGTCATCACTTCCGTTAACAATTTTAATACCATCGCTCTGAATACCAAGAGGATTTATGTCAAAGGTATAGCTCGACCTCTGCTCGTTATATGTATCAAGATTTAATTCGATGGCATCATCTCCACCAATATCTTCTCTTCTTTTCAGATTGGCAATTACTTTGTCGGGCTCGGAATCAAAACATTTTGCCGCAAAATATAGATTATCGGAATCGTATGCCAGATAACATAGAGTACTTTCAGTGGCGGGCGATTCCATATTGGGCTGAGCCTGAGTAAAATTGCCATAGGGTTTGCATTGTGACCAGCAGGGATCATTCAAATCGCCGTCAATAATTGGCGGGGTGTCCGATTTGACAATAACAACGCCGAAACTATCGAGGGGGAGATTTAATAATCTCTCCAGGTTTAAGTTTTGCCCTGATGCCATTAGGGTATCAGAGAATATTATCAAGGCCGATAAAACAATAATTACCATCCATTTCATCTTGATTGAACCTCCAAGCTAATGATAAGATTTAGTTTCCCTTATGCAAAATCATGTGAGTCTTATATCGCGGCCTCTTCGGTTGGAGTTGGAAGATTAACATGACATGAAGCCAAAATCGCCGTTGACAAAATGATGGCACCGCCAATCATATAGACAGTCCGTATCCCAACTACATCTGCCATAAATCCGCCAAGTCCCATGGATAGCAGCTGGCTTACACCTGCTATCGTCCCCATGGCTGCAAAAGTCCTTCCCAGGAGTTCATTAGCTACGTATTTTTGCATTAACGTATTGATGGAAATTGACAAAGCAGTTTGCATTAC
>CAZCFT010000084.1:0-10338 GCA_964498015.1 uncultured Ignavibacteriaceae bacterium | reverse complement strand
TCAAGTCCAGTATGACAATTTCGGAGCCTTATTACCAAAGAAAATACTTTTTCCCATTTATAGGGGTTTTTCAACAGGCCAGTAAGATAGCTAATTATGTCAATACGAAAGAAACTATATTTTTGGACTGATGAACGGCTAAAAATTGCCACTCTTGTGGACTACATGTCGCATAAGGCAGTCCCCATGCATGGGCATTCTATCTGGTATTATTTCGGTGGAATCTCATTGTTTCTCTTTATTGTGCAGGTAATTACCGGGATTTTTCTGCTCTTATATTATCGTCCCGGAGCGGAATCTGCCTATGAATCGGTAAAATTTATTATTTCGGAGGTTTCCTTTGGATGGCTTATTCGAGCCATCCATTCCTGGTCGGCTAATCTGATGGTTTTCGCCGCCTTTATTCATATGTTTTCCGTATTTTTTACCCACGCCTATCGCTCGCCCCGGGAGATGACCTGGATTTCTGGAATATTCCTTTTGGCTTTGGCCCTGGCGTTTGGTTTTTCTGGATACCTTCTTCCGTGGAATGAACTCTCTTTCTTTGCGACTCGAGTCGGCACCGGTATGGCCGGGGCAATTCCGGTGGTCGGCAAGTTTGCCTTGACTCTCATGCGCGGAGGCGAGGATGTCACCGGAGCCACCATCGGAAGATTCTTTGGACTTCATGTGGCTGTCTTGCCGGGTATATTCGCAATTCTTCTCTCTTTTCACTTATTTTTCATTCAGCGTCAGGGGATATCGGAACCGCTGGAATGGGAGAGAAATCCAAATACCATCAAGAAATATATTCCGTTCTTCCCGAATTTCATTTTAAAGGACATTTTGGTCTGGCTCATAATGCTTAATATACTCGCCATCTTGGCTGTATTCCTGCCGGATGGAATCAGCGCCGTTCATTGGCCATTGGGTCAGAAGGCAGACCCTTTTGCGCCTCCGCCGCCAGTCATCCGGCCTGAATGGTATTTTATCTTTGCCTTCCAGGCTCTTAAAATTCTGCCGTCCCATATTTGGTTTATAGAGGGCGAGTTGTTCGGGATTATGGTATTGTCTGGAGCCGGAGTAATCTGGCTGCTTATCCCATTTCTGGCTGGCTCCTTCAAAGGCGGGCGAAAACCCGCGCTCGTTATAGCCTTTGGATGGTTAGTTATTCTTTTCATTATTGTAATGACTTTCCTTGGGTATGTTTTGGAATAAAGGGTAATTATGTTCGGCGCTCTGGCAAAATTGATTCGACTTACTTTTATACCGGCATTTCTTCTTGTAGTGTCTCCGCTTCCAGCATTGGCGGACAAATGCTTTGATTGTCACCGCGGGTGGGAAGAGGGGGACAAGACCCCATCCAAGCTTTTCTCCCACGATGTGCATCTTAAAAATGGGTTAGGGTGCTCCGATTGCCACGGGGGTGATCCCACTCTGGATGACATGGATGAGGTCAGAAAAAGCCGGGGATTTAAAGGTGTGCCGAACCCGGCAAAAATACCGGATTTCTGCGCGGCCTGCCATTCGAACCCCGCCTATATGGTCAAGCATAATCCGGCTCTTCCGACTGATCAATTGGAGAAATATAAGACATCAATTCATGGCAAAAGGCTTTATGAAAAGGGAGACATAAAAGTCGCTAATTGTGTCTCGTGCCACTCAGTCCATAATATTGAATCCCCGGAAATTCCGACTTCAACAGTCTATGCTCAGAACATTCCCCAAACCTGTGCCAGATGCCATGCCGATTCAGCCTATATGAAAGAATATGGAATTCCGACCGATCAGTATGAAAAATTCGCCAAATCGGTTCATGGAATGGCTCTTCTGGTGAAGAAAGACAATGGAGCTCCAGCCTGTAATGACTGTCACGGAAATCACGGGGCCACCCCTCCGGGGGTAACATCATTGTCGGCTGTATGCGGTACCTGCCATAATTTGATCGCCGACAATTTTGCCAAATCGCCTCATAAAGCCGCATTTGACGCTATGGGATATCCGGAATGCGAGGCTTGCCACTCCAATCACTATATCGAAGAGCCGAAACTATACTGGGTCGGAACGACCGATTCCTCGCTCTGTATTAAATGTCATGCTCCCGATGATGGTACTCGCGGCTTAGCGACGGCTGATGAGATTTCCAAATCATTGGCGAAGCTATTTCGGTCTTATGGCCAGTCGGTTGCCGAGATTGCTGACGCCGATGAAAAAGGGATGATGGTGACTGACGAAAAATTTGCCTTGAATGAAGTCAAACAAGCCATCATTCAGACCAGGACGGAAGTTCATACTTTTGATGCGGCCAGAGTGGGCGTGATTGCCGAGTCTGGCATTGCTACGGCAGAGAAAGTCTATAAAGTCGGCCAGAGCAAAATTGATGATTATTACTTCAGGCGAAAAGGGTTGGGAATTGCCACCCTTCTCATAACTATTCTGGCCATTGCCATTTATCTCAAGATTAAATCTATTGATAAATAGAATTTCATAAGCGCCAATAATTCCCTATATTTCGCTTTATGAGAGAATTGAAGTTTCCCAGACTGGCATACAATTGGCTCAGTACGGCCGGAGCTTTCATAGCTATCATCTCCGGTCTCTTGATGTTGCTCTTTCTTGGCATCTCACTTTCCGGATCGGGGGAAAATCCTTACTTCGGAATATTCTTATACATGGTTCTTCCGCCCTTCTTGCTGGGGGGATTGCTCTTGATACCTATTGGCATGTTTCGCCAATGGCGGAGATGGAAAAAGTATGGCGAAGAAACATTCCCCAAATGGCCTTACATCGACTTCAACAAGAGAAGTCACCGAAATATGACGGTGATATTCTTCTTTGGGACGATACTATTTCTTGTAGTCAGCGCCGTGGGAAGCTATGAGGCATATCATTTTACCGAATCAATTACCTTCTGCGGCAAAATATGCCATAAGGTGATGAAACCGGAGCATATGGCCTATCAAAATTCGCCTCATGCCCGTGTGTCCTGTGTCGCATGCCATGTCGGGCCTGGAGCGGGCTGGTACGCCAAATCGAAACTGGCAGGAGCCTATCAGGTTTATGCCGTCACTTTCGACAAGTTCCCGCGCCCGATTCCCACCCCAATCAAAAATTTGCGACCGGCTCAGGAAACGTGCGAACAATGCCATTGGCCGGATAAATTTTTCGGCGCCCAGCAGAGGCAATTCAATCATTACATGTATGATAGCGAAAATTCCCACTGGCCAATTAACATGCTGATCAAAACGGGCGGGGGGGACCCAAAGACAGGCCAGACGGCCGGTATTCACTGGCATATGAATATCGGGGTTTTGGTCGAATATATTGCCCGTGACGAGCGCAGGCAAGATATTCCCTATGTCAGAATAACCGATAAGACTACCGGCAGGGTAACAGTCTATGAAAACACAGAGCATCCTCTAACCGAAGAAGAAATGAAATCGGCCGTGGTCCGCAAAATGGACTGCATGGATTGCCACAATCGGCCAAGTCATATATACAATTCGCCCGACCACGCCATCGATGTGGCGATTCTGACCGGACGAATTGACCATACGATTCCCGACATAAAGAAAATAGCGGTTGAATCGATGGCAAAAGTATATGAAACGGAAGACACTGCGATGGCTGAAATTGCAAGCATAGTCACGAGCTTCTATAGAAGAGAAATGTCTGAATTATATCAGCAGAGGCGCACGACCATCGATGAGGCCATTAAGGCGATTCAGGAAGCATTTTCACAGAATATTTTTCCCGAAATGAAAGTGCGTTGGTCAGATTACTCGAATAATATTGGGCATTTTATCTACCCGGGTTGTATGCGATGCCACGAGGGCAAACACCAGAGTCAGGACGGGCTTATGATCACCCGTCAATGCCGCACCTGTCATACCATTCTTTCCCAGGGAAGCGGGACGCGGGAGGTCATGGCGACAACTCAAGACGGGCTCGATTTTGTCCATCCCGATGAAAATACCGGCGAAGCCTGGAAGGAAATGGGATGTTATGAATGTCATTCTGGAGTTCAGCCGTAAATACCCAAATAAGAGCTGGCGCCTTGTTGCCCGTACCCATTCGAGGCCAACACCTCTAACATGAAGTTGGCCAATAGAATCCTATCAATATAGTCACCAACTTGCCGCGGCAATAAAAAAGGCGCCTCCTGTCAGAAAGCGCCTGTAATATCTGATAATTACATCCTAATCCGTTATTTCCCTTCAGCTGGCTTTGCCTCTGTCTTGGCGGCGAAAGCATGTACTCCTTTTGCCTTCATCTTGGCAAAATCAAAGGCCTCTTTAGAACGATACTGCTCGGGAACATTCTCATTGTGGCATTTCTTGCAGACTTTCTCGTCCGGCATTATTAGACCATTATCTGCGGCCAGTTTCTTATCTTTCATAATATTCATCTTCATGTAGTCCGAGCCGGCGCCGTGGCAGGCCTCGCACTGGACGCCGGTAAGAAGCTCTCCGGCAACATCCTTACCGACTGTGTGGCAGCCAACACATTTATCATTTTTCTGATCTTCCGGTTTGAGACTTTCCCATGCCTTGGCGTGCTTCGTTTCCAGCCAGGTGGGATATACGTTGTCCTTCTTATGGCACATCATGCACTTCTTCGCGCCAATGAACTGATGCTTGACAGCAACAGCTGTCGAGTCAGCCGCAAACGCCGACGCCGAAAAAAGCATGGCCAGAGCCATCATAGTGAAACTAATCACAAACCTCTTCATTCTTTTACCTCCTGTAATAAAGCAAATTATTAATAGGTTTAGTTAATTTCCGACAAATTCATATAGTTTATACAAAATAAACATAACCTGTGCAATCTTTTTTTTGAAATTTTTGGCATTGAAAAACCAGAAATTTCAGTCCCTAAAACTCTTTTTCTTCAGAAAAAAAGGCCCTCTTTTGGAGGGCCCTCTTACTCTCAATGAAACAAAGTCTAATGGGATCGAGCCATTACAATATTCGATTTTCTATTGGAAATACCGTTGGGATTGCCGGTTCTGAGGAAATTGATCGCAGACTGGAGCAAGCCTCTGGCATATTCAGTATTATGAATGCCCTCTGAGCGGTCAGACTCTACAAACATATAGTTGAAAACCGCGCCACTCGAGTCACGATCTTTTACGATCTTGTCTTTCTTGGGAGCCCCTGTAGTGTCAGCCAGGTCGGCGGTGATAAGAACGTTTTTCAAAGTATCAAGGAGATCCACAATTTCCGTCTGGACTCCATCCAGATCAAATGAAGTGACCTCGCCATTATGGCAAGCGCTAACATTACAACCATTGAAATTATCATGGCCGCTCGCCGAGTCAGCCATATTAAAAGTATGGCCGCCAACGGCATAACCTATAGCGCTGGCCATATGACAGTTTATACATCCGTCTTCAGTGACATTGGTGTGCGCAGAATTGGAATAATCATATTCGGGGTACTCATATCCTCCCGTCCCAATAAGCATATCGCTCTGAGGACCATGGTGGGGTCCGAATCGAGTTGTCAATTTGACACTATCTGCGACATAGGTATTAACATTCTCTCTTGACTGGTGACATGATGCACAAAGATTAGCGGCGCCTTTGTCAAATTCCGTTCCATCTGCCAAAGTAGCCGGTCCCGTGACGCGGAGAGCCAGCGTGCCATTGGTATGCGGGGCATGACAGGTGAAACAGCCAATAGCGCTAAAATTATCCCCCGCGGCCTGACCGCCCGTTAGATTGGCGACAAAACCTTCGTTGGTATGGCATTTCTCGCACGTTTGATAACTGCTGCTGTAATTGCGATTACGATCGGCATTATTTCCCGATGCATGGATGGAATGCTCCCATTGACCCTTGGCGGCGACAAGCGCAAAATCTTGGTCACCGTGGCAGGTGAAACATTGCATATTCTCGTCGAATGTGGCTCCTTTTAGAATGATAGTTTCTTTATTAAATTCACTTCTACTATGTTTGCCGTGAAATATTGGTCTGTTACAAGAAAATCGTCAAAGTTGTGGACATTATAAATGGCCTCAATTCGATAATTCTTGAAAAATTGATAGGCGGTCTCAAAATGGAGGGAAAATGATTCTACGTCAAGATCGCGCTTGCTCCGGTAATACTGCCCTCCAAAGCCGGCAGAAAAATGGTGAAATTCTTTTGACCCTATGTCGCCATAGAGGAGGTGGTCTTTGAATTGGAAATTCTTTTCGCGATTTTTATAATTTCCGTTTGAGAAAGAATATCCGCCGGATAGATTGAAATATCTCTGATATTTTAGCAATGAGAAATCGGCGACAATTTGGCTATAGTCGGCTTTGCTGTTTATTTGATTATTTTTTCTCTGCTTCCCTTCATATTTCAGCGATAATGAACCGACATTTTCTTTAGTATATTTAGCCATTGTCTTATAGCGTGTGCGACTTTCATCGCCAAGTAGACGTGCGCCGTCTATATCCTCAATCCGAGACCCATATTCAAAGCGAAATTCAAATTCACGGAGCGCTTTGCACCAGCCGGAGAAATAGTATGAATTAGCCTTTACCTCATCTTCAAAATCATCCCCGACGTCAAATTGGTACCCGGCAGTTACGCCCGCCTTCATGGGATTTTCATAGGTTAAATAGGCCGCCTGTGCCAGATTATCAGTGGCGACCCGATCACTGTCGGAGCCGGCGCGATCAAAGAGGAAATTGTAGCCGGCATAAACTACCGGTGATATTTTTGCCCGCGCCCCTCCCCAGACCGTGTTGGCGCTAATCTTGAAATCATTGTCGGAGTATTTGGTCTGAAAATGTCTGAATCCGCCGCTTAATACTACCCGTTCGTAATAGGGGATAGGCGTTAAGGCATCCAATCTGATCTGATATCGCGCCTGGTCACGGCTGGACAATTTGTTGTCCTTATAATCGACGGTTCGATATTCGGCTTGAAGCATTCTTCCCTGATAATTTCCTCTTAAGCCGACATTAAGTGCTTTTTGCCCATAATCCATTTCGGTATGTGAACCGAAACCCGACTCGTTGAATGAATCGACTGTCTTGCCGGTCAGGTTAATTAATGAGCCGCCGCAGAAAATTTTCAAATATCTTTGAGGATAGAACCAAAGCGAGCCCTCGGTTCGGTTCCGACGGGTAAAACTCCCGCCCGTAGAATCATAAATCCGGCGAAATTGATTGTTGAGAAATTCTGCGCCAAATAGACCTGGTTTGGCTATCGCCAGAGTCATATTGCGATTATTCAGGGTCATATTTCTCAAGTCGGCATTGATCCTGAGACCATTTTGTAGGCTATACCTGAATTTTTCCAGAGAGAGTCCAATCCCCTCGTAATCATTAAAAGTTGAATGATTGACCGACCGATTCCCCTCTTCATCGATAAAGCAATATCCAACCTTTACATTCCCTGCGCCGTTATTGGCCAGGGCGGCGACCGAGATTGTCATAGCGACCAGACATCCGAGTATAATTCTTTGAATTCGCATCGCTTCCTCCTCAGTTCTCAGGGGTATGACAGCCGGCCTGATAGCAATCGGCTACAAATTTTGAAGTCAGATTCGGATCGAGAAATTTCTTGTTTTCATTTGATCCATGAATATCGGTATGGCAGAAGACGCAATCATCTTTTATGCCCCATCCGCCATGTCGGCTCCGATGGGCGGGCGGAACGGCATGGCACTGGATGCAAACCCCATTTCCCGGTTGCTTCAACAGCCGATCATTAGGCGAGCCATGAGGCTCGTGGCATTCCACACAACCACCGCCGTTTACCAGATAATTATTAGTAACGGGATGCTCATGAATAAATGGCCCCGATTTTTCAGAATGGCAATTCTGGCAGGTCCAGTCAATCCCCCTGGCCAGGGAAGGGTCTTTCATACCGGCGATTGGATGGCAATCAAGACAGCTAATATTACCGGATTCCAGAGGATGCACGGAGCGACGTTTGAATTCATCGGCAATAGTCGTGTGACAGGTAAGGCAGAAATTTTCGCCATCCTCTTTGAGCAGTTTTCGATTTGGATTGCCGTGAACGCCGTGGCATGAGAGACAGGCGACTCCCGCCCGTATATGAGGATCGGATGAAACCATCCCCGCCTGGTGCGGATCCAGATGGCATTGTCCACAGATGCGCGCCTGATCCTGCGAAGAGAGGGCAGAGGGAATGCTTATCGTCTCGGCCGACGGTTCATCAAGATGCTTCTCCCAACCCTCATGACAGCTGATACAACCTATGGCTGTGCCGCGCATCGGTTGGCCTTGACTGCCTATCTGATGGGTAGAGCCTTTAAGCGACACGATGCTACTATCGTGGCAGTCAAGGCAAGTTGCGGATTTTTCGGCCAATTCCTCGTTGCTATAAGGCTTCGCGAATGATGACATCCCCAGCAGAGGAATTGACACAAGAGCGACCCAAAAATACTTGGTCAATCCAATTGGAATTTTTCTGTTCATTATATCCCCAAAATATTTTATTTGTTGCATATGGCCCATTTTTATTATTTCTGATCTTTTCAGGTCTCAATTATCTGTTTTAGGTATCTGCAATCGCCAATGTGTCAATATCCTTATGACTATAGGCCATAATCCCATATCACTAATATCGGCCAATTTGTACATTTTTTAATTTGTTGTCAACGGGAATTAATCAATTTTCTGATGTTGGGTGAAATTTGGGCAAAAAAAACCGCCCCCGACATTATCGGGGACGGTCTTTTAATTAGGTCTCTAATTACTTCCAGTTGAAGCTCAGAGAAATCCTGTGGTTCTCGCCAAATGCATCTGTAGCTTCAGAAACATAGGCATAATCGATTACGAATTGGTTCATAATCTTCAAACCGGCGCCGATGGCGAACTGGCCATCATTGACGCCGCCACGGATTGAGCCGGCATAATCCTTGGCAAATGCATAGGAATACTCGCCGCCGATTCTAAATTTGACGCCTGGGCGATTCTGAATCTTTTCAATTTCGACCGGAAGGCTGATTCCTTCCATCGGCTTCGCACAGACGCCGAGCCTAAAGACCACCGGGACTTTGTCTGTGCCGACCTTAGTGCCGAGGTCGCCTACAGTAAGGGCCAAATCCGCCTTGTCATTGACATTATACTTGGCCGCCGCATCAAAGCCAATTCCAGTATTGGAGGTTTCCTCATATTTGCTGGAAACCACTTTGAAATTCGCGCCGACAAAGAATTTGTCCATCATGTTTCCATAGGAAAACAGGAAAACATGATCGTTGGCATCGTAAGTCCCGCCTTCTGGCTTGGTTGTTTTGTCGTACTCAATATCGCTGGTTCCGGCATTCATCCAGGAGAACGCGACGGCGCCCCAGCTGAATTTATAAGCCAGCGCGGCGTAGTTGTATTTCCTATCATTAGCCATATTGGCCGCAACCATGGTTGAGACCGAAAGTTTTTCGACCTGTGCAAGGGCCGCAGGGTTCCAGTAACCGGCTGTTGCATCCGAAGCGACCGCGGTATAGGCTCCGCCCATCGCCAGGGCGCGAGCGCCGACTCCCATCCTTAACATCGGTAAGAAATGGTTGTCTTCAGCCAAAGAAACCTGCGAGTAACCCAGCACACAGAAGAAAACTGTCAATGCCACCACGGCCAGTTTCTTCATTATTCTCATCATTTCTTCTTTCCTTTCTTAAGAAAGTTCTATTTCAAGAGGCTCCCCCGTTTATGCGGGGGAACCTCCCAAAGCGTGAGTTACTACTTCCTAACTATTGCAAACTTCACAACAGTCGAGTAGGGACCAGACTGGGCATCAATCACAACGTGGGCAAAGTAAACACCGTTAGCAACTTTCGTGTTGCCATCTGATGAAGTGCCGCCCCACGTCTGTGTGACTGCAGAAGTATTCAATGTTGTTACCAGATCACCGCCAAAGTCATAAATCTTGATCGTCTTATTTCCGACTAATCCATAGAAGTCAAAAGTGAGTTCAGGATCTGTATTTGGATTCCATGGAGAGTGGTTGACGGTTGTCTTGGTGATCTGATTGTAATTGGCTTGATTGAACATCCGCGTCGCCTGATTGCCAACTCCGTCGGTCACAACCATCATGACGATGGCGCCTGGAGTCGGGCAATACTCAATAATGCGGGTAGTGGCATTATAGCTATATTCGCCCGCAGCATCAACCTGGCCGGAAGTAACGGCTGTCAGCAAGACGTTATCCTCAAAGATCTGAACGCCGGAAGCCGCAACGCCTGATCCGTCATCAGCGATCCGAATTCGAATTGGGCAAATGCCCGGCAGGTAGCCAAGTGGAGGATTATCGTTCACGCCGAGGATTGTAATCGCCGGAGCCTCATAATCCACCGCGAGTACCTGGATAACCGGGTTCTGCGTGTTGCCGACACAGTCATA
>CAZCFT010000083.1:0-10466 GCA_964498015.1 uncultured Ignavibacteriaceae bacterium | reverse complement strand
CAGGCTCATCCAGAATGTCCGCATTAGTAATGCTACCGTCAACGACTTTTGCCGAATTCACCGAATTATCGGCAATTTTGGCTGTACTTATCGCACCGTCAGCGATTTTTGCAGCACTCACAGCCCCTGCGGCTATTTGGGCGGTGGCTATGGCATTATCCGCAATTTTGGCATTTGTGACAGCCTTGGCGGCAATTTTGGTAGCGCTGACTGCATTATCGGCCAATTGGGTTGTGCCAACCGCACCGCCTGCGATGCCGGGATCCGGGTATGTACCGGAAAGACTGCCACCCGCTGCGCCGTTGGGAGGAAGTGAGACTCCGGAAGCCAATTTAGACTGCGTGATTGAGGAGTCCTTAATTTTTCCGGTCGTCACGGAACTGTCGGCAATATTGGTCGCGCTGATGGCATACGGCGACGAGGTCAGGAATTGACGGGGAGTCATTTCGGCGTCGGCCCCGACTTTCAGCCCCAGCCAGCGCTTTGTGCCGTCAAAAGTCGAGCCGGTCAAGGAATGCGTGGCGCCAAGCTCGACGGTAAATATCCCCTGATCGTTGGGCTGGACAGACAATGTTTCGGCCCAAAATGCTGTGCCGCCGCTCGCATCGGCATAGATTGAAAAGATCACCGTACTCACTGCCGTAACCGGATCGCCGGCCGTACCGACCAATCTTCCCTGATAGGCCATACTGGCCGGCGCTTGAGCAAAAACAAAACCCGCGACAGCGAATAAGAGCGCTGAAGACACCATCAGAAAAAAGATTTTCCTATACATTCCTTATTCCTTTCAATTTAAATAATCATAGTAATTCAGAATTTAGCATTTTTGCTGACATTTCAAACGTTTGCACCGGATATCGCCTACTTGGTTGGTGGGTCGGGGAAAGTCGGCAGAGTCTCAACCGTTGTGGGAGTCGTCCCGCCTCCGCCGCCACCGCCGGCGAGCGCAACCGCCACTCCCGCGACGACGCCAACGCCAAGGCCAATTGCCCACCATTTGGTGTACCACGGTTTGCCGCCGGTTTTAGCCTCGGATACCGCGGCCTGTTTGGCGCTATCCTGCGCCTGTTTTTGGGCGGCTTGTTTTTCGGCAGTTTCTTTATCCACCTGTTCTTTGGCCTGATCCATCAAGCCTGCGAATTCAGGGGATTTTATATCCAGCTCGCCGCGCCATTCCCGATAAGCCTTGAAAGCTTCCTTAAATTGCTCCATCACCCTGTCCCGTTTCTCGGTGTCATCTTTGAGCATAGCGTAGTAAACGGTCGCCAGCAATATATGGGCGTCGGATTTAGCCTCAAAACTCAGCTTGTCTTGCTTCAAAAAATCAGTCAGCTCCTGCTCGGCGCACTTATAATTTAACCCCTTGAAATTCCGGCGGGCATTTTCAACTGATGGCGCCTTCTTATCGTAGGCGCAGGGCGGAGCCTGAGCCATAATAAAATTAGGCAGGAAAAATGCCTGAGTATAGCAAACCATCAGAATCAAAGCAACCGTACGAAAAATGCGATCTCTACTTCGCATTCAACCTCCTATATATCAAATCACTTATTTGTCCAAAAAATGACCATATCGATATTTTCCATCCCCTGCCACTCGGTTGTCCCAAAATCGACCAGCCCGCTATTTCCCTTAATCTTAATCTGCGGGCCTCCTCCATAGGGAAATGTCGTTATGGAATCAATCTTGCCCGTAGTACCGGACGGCGCGTTTATGTCGAATCTGATCTGCCATTTGCCGGAAGGCATTTTCATGTCAAGAATAGGCAGTTCATCGTTCTTGAAGCGTCTTTTCTTCCCATTGAAAGAGACACCCAGAGTAGAGCTGGCCAGATCAGGAGGTATAATGCCGATCCGGAAATTGACTGAACCGGCTCGGGCAAATCTTGAGGCCAAATTATATTCCATATTTCTATCAATAGATACGTCAACGGTATCTATCAGAATGGGATAATCGGGATGAATTATTTTGATCTCATGCAGACCCGCCTCAACGCCAACTTTTTTGTCGGGGCTTTTTTCTCTATTGTCTATATATAATGAGACATTGTACTGAGGAAGCACATGCACCAGTAAGGCGGGCGATGTTGATAATGGCGCAGTGGATTCGATTTTAGCCGTGTCCTGTATTGCAGTTTCAACCTTAGGCGTGTCGATCTTCCTGGTTTCGACAGCGGGAGGCTCAATATTTTGAACAATCGCTGAGCCGGTATCCCCTTTTTGCCGATTAGCCTGTTGCTGATCCTGCTCATGATGGATTACAGAAACATTGGGATCCGCCCCGCTCGGAGAGGGGCCGGAAGTCATTTTCTTTATGATAAACGCCGCGCCCAAGAGCGCCACAATTATGGCCGCATAGGCAAGAAAGCGCCCTTTGCGTTTCTGAACATAGACATGCTCCAATTTCTTAAACTCTTCCGCAAGTAAGGCGGCGGATTGATAACGTTCCGACGGATCGGGGTGAGTCGCTTTCTTCAGGATGCGCCGCAATTGGGGCGAGAGACTCTTGACAGTCGGGCCACCCCATTCCTGAATATTGGGGTTACTGGGAGTACGATAAGGCATCTCATTGGTGGCAAAGTTAAATAATGTTACGCCCATCTCATATACATCGCTGATAAAAGGATTATAATCCTGCTCTCCCCCCTGCCTTTCGGGAGCGGCAAACATCGGAGTTAGAGCGACATAAGCGGTCTTGGTGGCGGAATCTTTTATCTCTTTGGCGATGCCAAAATCGATCAGATAAGTATTTTCATTTTTGTCAATCAGGATATTGCCGGGCTTGATGTCGCGGTGGGCGATTTTATGCTCATGCGCATAGGCTAAAGCATCTGTCATGGTCCGGGCGACCTTGAGATAGAGACCTTCGCTAAGAGGGCCGGATCTTTTCAACATCCCCGCGCCGTCGATACCATCGATAAATGGCACAATCAGCGCCCCCTCATCGGGGAGAAAATCAATTATTCGGAGAATATTGGCGTGGTCAAGAAGGCAAAGTATTTTGGCCTCTTTGACAAACTTGTCGCGCGACTGAACCCGTTTGAAGAATTTGACCACCAGCCTCTGATCGGGAAGGTTGACATTAAACCCTTCATATACCTCTCCGAAACCCCCGCCGCCGATGTGTGAACGGATCTTGTACTTGCTTCCTATAATCCATCCAATAATCCCAAGCGGGTCGCCGGTTTCGTCGCGCTGAGTACCTTCGGGATTGGAATTATCCATTTTATCGGACATTCAAATCTCTCAAGAATTTTGGCCTGTTGCTCCGCCTAATTGAGGCAAATTTATTTCTCATAGCAAAATTACACATATAAGTCTAATTCCCAGAAAATCTTAGGCAAAGTAAACAATGCTATTAAGAAATCGCAAGGTTTTTTTTCGACTTTCCATTTATTTCCTGTTTTTGATTGCCCATTTAATGGGTCTTTGTTTTATTCTCTCTTAAACAACAAATTTTGTGAAGGGTAAAGCCATGGGGAAACAATGTCTGGGCATTTTAGGCGTTTTCTTCTTATTAATTGCGCTCTTTATTCCAACTGCCAACGGCTGTACGAATCTGCTGGTGACCAAAGGGGCGTCTGCCGATGGAACGGTGATGATAACCTATACCTGTGACGGGGAATTCCATCCGCATCTTGGGTATGCCGCCGCGGCCGACCATAAGGCGGGAGATTCGATTGAAATCAGTGATTGGCATGGAAAATTGCGCGGCAAAGTGGCTCAAGTCCCGCATAGCTATGCTGTGGTCGGCATGATGAATGAATATCAGTTGGCAATCAGCGAGACCACTTTTGACGGCCGAGAGGAACTTCAGCATCCGAAAGGGATTTTGGAATATTGGGATATGATACAGTTGGCGCTGGAGCGCGCCAAAACCGCCAGAGAGGCGATTAAAGTAATGACGGAACTGGTTGATAAATATGGATACAACTCGACGGGTGAGTCGTTTTCCATTGCGGATACAAAAGAAACCTGGATAATGGAGATGATAGGGGCTGATTCGGGGAGCGGCAAGGCTGTCTGGGTGGCGCAGAGAATTCCCGATGGATATATTTCCTGTCACGCCAATAAGTCCAGAATCGGCGAGTTTCCGCTGAATGACACGCAAAATTGTATATATTCGAAAGATGTAATTTCGTTTGCCATACAGAAAGGGTACTATGACCCGAAGTCGGGCCAGCCTTTTCGGTTCTGTGAGGCGTACTGCCCGGCGACTCCCAAGAATCAGCGATATGCAGATACAAGAGTATGGAGCATTTTCAGACGGGCGGCGCCGTCGCAGAATTTTTCGCCGGACTATCATAGAGCAGTTGAAGGGGCTAAACCGTATCCGCTCTGGATAAAACCGGACAAGAAGATATCGCTGGCCGATGTTTTCGCGTTGATGCGCGATCATTATGAAGGGACGGATTATGATATGACAAAGGGCATCGACGCCGGGCCGTTTGGCAGTCCTTTGCGATGCCGCCCGATGAATTGGACGGTCGATAGCATTGACTATGTCTGGGAGAGGCCGATATCGACTCAGCAGACGGCGTTTTCGTTTGTGTCTCAGTCGCGGGATTGGATGCCGGATGCAGTCGGAGGAGTTTACTGGTACGGTTTGGATGATACATATATGACCTGCTATTTCCCATTATATTGCTCTATCACTGATATTCCGAAATCATATACGGTGGGACAACTTAATGAATTTTCATGGGAGTCGGCATGGTGGCTGTTCAATTTTGTGGCCAATCTCGCCAATCTGAAATTTTCTTATATGGCTCCAGAAGTACTGACAGTACAGAAAGAGATTGAGGGGGCCTTCATGACAATGCAACCGATTATAGAGCAAACCGCACTGGAGCTTTTGAAAAAAGATCAGAAGCTGGCGGTAGAATATTTGACGGACTATTCGATATCGCACGGGGAATCGATTGTACGGCAATGGCGAGAACTGGGGGAGCATCTGGTTGCTAAGTACAACGACGGGTATGTGCAGGATTCGACGGGACGGGCAAAGGAAAAGGGGTATCCGGAAAGCTGGCTGAGGGAAGTATTGAAATCGAGACCGGAGCAGTTCCGTCTGCCGAAAAAGCAGGAGAAGATACCGGAGTCGAAGTTGGTGGATTAGCCGTCCACAATATATGAAGATGAGCGCCGAGCAAGCGGTTGGGTTTGTTCGTAGTTTCACATATTCTCTTGCGGTTGTATCGGTTAGACGGCATTTTCGACTAATTGGGATTCAGACGAACCGATTTTGAGATTGTTAATCGTATGTATTGACATGAGTTGTGGGGGATTGGGTTTGATTTTTGGATTTTTTTTGCCAGTATAATCGGCAGTGTAAGTTTGTGTGATATATAGGGATATATCACAAGAAAGGGGCGTTTTTGAGTGGGTTCGTTTTGTTTTATTTTTTGGCAATTTTTCTTTCATAATAATCACGAGGCAATAGACTTACGGCGAATATGAGTTGAATTTTTGTAAAACCATTTGAAGCCATTGCGTGGTTTTCTTTGCTGGGAAGGTGGAGATGTTTTTCGCTTATAGACATAATTATGGCCTCTAATAATGGGGCGGGGGGGGAAAACACCAGCGATTTGGTGGGGAAATTGTCGTGTGATTGTGATAAGGCGGGCGGGAGAAAGTGGTTACCAGTATGTAAGGTGTGAGTAGGGGGGGGCGTCAGGTGTCATCCACCTGCGGCGGAATAGTATCTGAGGCAACATTTTATCCATCTTATCAATGGACTCCAATTTGAATTATTTTCTGGAACTAAGCGCCCGACAAAAGGTAAAATCAGTTTTGTTAAGGATGTTGACAAACGGCGACTATTTTGTATTTTTGGAGGCCAATATATCTAAAGATAGGTAAAGAATATGATTTCAGTTAGAAATCTGACTAAATTTTATGGACCGACTTTGGCGGTTGACAATGTTTCATTTGAGGTTGAGAAAGGGACCGTGGTCGGTTTTCTTGGGCCTAATGGGGCGGGTAAGTCAACGACGGTGAGAATAATCACCTGCTATCTCTCCCCTACGACGGGGACAGTTTTGGTTGAAGATCACAGCATTCTGACGGATTCCCTTGAGGTGCGCAAGAAAATCGGGTATCTGCCTGAAAACGCCCCGCTTTATCTGGACATGAATGTAGTCGATTACCTGAGATTCATGCAGAACATGCGGGGATCGTCGCTGTCAACGAATGGAAAAAGGATTAAGCTGGTTATCGATCGATGCGGGTTGGGGGGTGTTGTGCACAAAAATATCGGGGAGCTTTCCAAAGGGTATCGTCAGAGGGTAGGTCTGGCGCAGGCGCTGGTGCATGATCCGGATATTCTGATTCTTGATGAACCAACGGTTGGTCTTGATCCCAACCAGATTATCGAAATAAGAAATTTGATCAGGGAATTGGGCAGGGAAAAGACGATTATTCTGTGTTCGCATATTCTTCCTGAAGTTGAAGCGACCTGCAACCGGGTCTTGATTATAAATGAAGGAAAGATTGTCGCCGATGGGACGCCGGCAGAGCTTCAATCTTCATTCGAAGGAAGAGGTCGAATCACTCTTCAAGCGAAAAATAATCTCGATGCGTTCGAATCGAAAATTCCTTCGGTTCCGGGGGTGGAGAGAATAATTCAGACAAGGCGGGTCAATGATAATCTTCTCAATCTTGAAATAGAGACTATCAAGGGAACGGATCCCCGCGAGGAGATTTTTAATCTCTGCAAATCCAATAATACGGTCCTGCTGGAATTAAAGCGCGAAGAGACCTCGCTGGAGGATATTTTCCGCAAGCTGACGGGAAAGGAGGAATAGATGCATCAGGTACTGACTTTGGCCAAGAAGGAATTTCGTTCTTATTTTGATTCGCCGATTGCCTATGTTGTGATTACTCTTTTCCTGCTGATAGCGGGCTGGCAGTTTTCATCGACTCTTTTCTTGAGTAATACCCCCGACCTGCGGACCTTGTTCAGCATCATAAGGTTTATTCTTCTTTTTTTCGTTCCGGCCCTGTCGATGAGGTTGATATCTGAGGAAAGAAGACTTGGGACGATTGAATTATTGATGACTCTGCCCATAAATGACTGGCAGTTGGTTCTGGGTAAATTTCTTTCGGCGTATCTTCTGATAATAGTTACCCTGCTTCTCACGATTATACACTATGCGACCATATCGCTACTTGGTCAGCCGGATCTTGGGGCGACTTTCGCCGGATATCTGGGACTGATATTGGTTGTCGGAGTTTATCTTGCTATAGGGATATTCACTTCAAGTCTGAGCCAGAATCAGATTGTGGCATTTATTCTGTCGTTCGCGATTGTGTTTGTCTTTTTCATGCTGGATAAGATAATTTTTTTCTTCCCCGGGTTCTTAGCCAGTATTTTAGAATATATATCTATAGACTATCATTTCAATAATATCTCAAGGGGCGTCATTGATAGCCGCGACCTGATATATTATTTCTCGCTGATGTTTCTGTTCCTGTTCTTAACCGTCCAATCTCTTGAAAGCAGGAAATGGAAATGAAAACAAAGATAAAAGATGTAAAGACAAAATCGGCTGCCGCGGTTTTGATAATAATAGTGGCCGCTATTCTTATAATAGTCAACCTGATTTCGCTGAACCTGTTTTCGCGGGCGGACTTGACGGATAACAATATTTATTCTCTATCTACGACTTCGAAAGAATTAGTGGGGAATCTCAGCGACCGCCTGAATGTGAAAGCCTTTATGACCGAAGATCTCCCGTCTCCACATAATAATGACGCCCGCTACTTGAAAGATCTTCTTGATGATTACAAGGCTTATTCGCATGGGTATCTGCATTATGAATTCATTGATCCGGTCAAGACCGACAAGGAGCAGGAGGCGATGGGGTACCGCATTCCCACTCTTCAATTCAACGTTTACAGAAATGACAAGACTGAATTCATAAAAGGGTACAAGGGCGTGGCTCTCCTGTACGGCGACAAACAAGAGGTAATTCCCTTTATTGAAAACACGGATAATTTGGAATATGACCTTTCAAGCGCGATAAAGAAACTATCGACAGCCGAGGTCCCTTCAATTGCTTTCACTATGGGTCATGGCGAGCCGGATATGAGCAAAGGCCTGCAGTGGGCTTATCAGCTTTTGCAGAAAGAATATCGGATCCAATTTCTTGATCTCAAGAACCAGAAAACGATTCCCGAGCAGATATCGGTGTTATTTGTTGTCTCGCCGAAGAGCGAATTCAGTCAGTGGGAGCTTTACCTGCTCGACCAATTTATGATGCGGGGCGGGCGGGTTGCGTTCTTGATCGACAGATTCGATGTCAACATTCCTGAGGCGAGGGTAACTCCAATCAATACCGGTCTTGATTTGCTTCTGAACTATTATGGGGTCGGCATTAAAGAAAGCCTCGTGGTTGATGTTCAATGCAACATGGTTCCGATCATGCGGAATATGGGATCATACCAGATGCAAAGCATTGTCAAATATCCATTCTATTTGGCGATTACCGATTTCAATAATGAAATACCGGCGGTGAAAGATTTCAAATCACTGGGATTGATATATGCCAGCCCGCTTGATTTTAGCTATCCTCTGGGATATGCGGCCAAGCGCGAGCAACTTTTCACTACTTCGGAAAAGGCCGGTCTAATAGGAACGCCATACGATATCTCGCCGGAAAAACAGTACACGCAGGCTGATTTCATGCAGTCCAAGATTCCTCTGGCGGCAATGTTGAGCGGAAAATTCGAGAGCTATTTCAAAGATAAGGCTGTTCCTGAGTATGCCGGATCGGATACATCCAGCGCTACTCCCCTTCCGGCAAAAATAGATTCGGTTACCGATACAAGGATGGTTGTCATTGGAAATGGTTCATTCATAAATGACGACAGCCGTAGAAATGAGACCGGGTTTACTCTGCTCCTCAATATTGCCGACTGGATGACTCAGGATAAAGGGTTAATTTCAATTCGCTCCAAGGAAGTCGGTTCAAGAATCTTGAGGGAGACTTCGGACGCCGGAAAGAAGACCGTAAAATATATTAATATGCTGGCTATGCCGCTGGCGGTGGCTATCTTCGGGTTCATCCGTTGGCAAATCAAAAGGTCTCTCAGGAAAAAGGAGACATTATGAAACGACTGATCATACCTGCGGGGATTCTTATAGTCATTTGCGCCATATGGTTTGTCCAGAGCAAGATTGAATCGCGACGCACCTCGGCTAAGACAATCGAGGGTTTTCTTAAACTTGATGCGAAAGAAGTCAACAAAATCGCGGTGAAAACCACGAACGACAGCCTGAATTTTGTCATCAGAGACGGTCGCTGGTATTTGGATGGAGACAAACCGAAACTGGCCGACAGTTCGGCAGTGAATAATATGGTGAATTCTTCGGCGGGAATGAAAGTGGGCAATGTTATTTCGGAAAATCCCGAACGTCAGCGTGATTTTCTGGTGGACAGTATTAATGGAAACTTTGTGCAGTTCTTCAATGGAGATCAACTATTAAATTCCATAATAATTGGCAAGATGTCGAACGACTATGCGCATACTTATGTGAGAAAACCGGGGAGTAAAGAGGTCTATCTCAGCGAAGGACTCTTGACTTATTTATTTAATAGGCGCCGTACGCAATGGCTAAATAGAACTATCCTCGCTTTTCAGCCGGACAATGTCAAGGAGATTGAATTTGTTTATCCTGATAGGGTCTTCCATATAAGAAAAGGGGTGACGGAATGGTATGTTTCAAAATCGCCATATAGCGATTCTCTGCCGACGGACAGCATGAAGACTGAGGCATTTATTCGTCAGGCAGGAATGCTTCGCGCAAGCGATTTTGCCAACGAGATCGATTCGGTCAAGACCGCTTTTAACAAATTGGCCCTGACTGTGAAAGTTTCTCTTCTTAATGGCCCAGCTCTGGGGGTGGAATTTGCCGCCGCCGATTCGACGGCCAATCGTCTGTTTTGTCGGCAGTCGGAGAGCGAGGATATTTTTGTCATATCCAGAAGTATCTATGATAACATGATGAAGCAATTTGCCGATTTCCTGCCGGAGAAATAAGTTCTGGGCAGATCGACTTGGAGATTGGTTCAAAGAGTGAATGCGGTGATGGCGCAGTACCGGAAAAAGATTGCCAAGAACAAATGGATAAAGCGCCGGAATCATACATATTATGATTTGACGGAAAGGGGAAGAAGTATTTGCGGTTCCATATGGAAGAGAAATGATTCCAGACGACCTTTGGCCGAAAATGGTGGAATTCCGTCAGGAAAGGGTTCCTGACGGCGCGCAAAAATATTTGCGGTATTATAATCAGAATATTCGATAAAAAAGATAGACAAGGATTGCGGAAAATATTATACCAGAATAGACCCCAAGCATGTAAGTACTGTACCAGAAGGGTACTTTCTTTTTTTTCTTCGGGGGGGCGTTGATAATTGAATGGCAGTGTTTGCAGATCACGGCGCCGGGAGCGATTTCTTCTTT
>CAZCFT010000082.1:0-11234 GCA_964498015.1 uncultured Ignavibacteriaceae bacterium | reverse complement strand
AGGCCCTCGGAAAGTAATGGCTCAAGCGTGAAGCGCTTACACCGTTCTGGATTCCAGCTCAAGGCGGGCGAGATGTAAGGAATGGGGCCATATATCTCATGATAGCGGATTTCCAAATTCTTTGACATTGTCCGAGTCGGATAATATATTCTACCGATAAATGCGTGATGAGAAAATGTATCTTTTTGAAGGAATTTATGAAGTATCTTAAACAGATTCCCCTGTCACTGCTCGCGCCTTTTCTGATATCTATTTTCGTCTTCGGCTGTTCCAGAAAGAAGGTCGAAGCGCCTCCACAATATCCGGATTGGGTCACCTATAGTTACAAGCATTTTGTTTTTCATTATCCGAAGGATTGCTTCTGGGGCAAGAAGATGGATGAATTTTCTACTTCCTACGAGCGATTTCTCTCTGAAGACTGCAGTTTCCTCGGTATAGAGATTCCTATAGATACTATTCATTTTTATATTCACAATAATTCCGAAGAAGGACAAAAACTGACTGGCCGCCTTCTTCCATTTCATACTGTGAATCAGATCCATTGGGACAGACGGACCCCGTGGGGGTTGGAGCTTGCCCGCTATCTGACAGATAAGATGGATATCAGGATGACTGATTTTAGATTTCTCTATGACGGTCTTGTTACTTTGCTTGATTATTCCGGCAATGACTATCATCACAGTACCATATCATTAATTGAATTCAAGCGATTCATATCGATTGATTCATTGATAAATAATGAAAGTTATGCTCGTGCCGACAGCCTCAATCGGGAATGGGAGGCGGCTTCAGTTGTGGGATTTATCACCTATAATTTCGGAATCAACCGATTCAAGATGCTCTGGCAATCAGCGGCATCCTTTGAAGAATCAACCAACGAGCTGTTTGGAGTCGATCTTAAGAAATTCGAAAGCGGGTGGTTAATCTTTGCCCATAAGTATTATCAGGGCATCAAGACGGAGACGATATTTACCGATTCGACTGCCCACAAATAGGCGGCGGGTCTGAAGCAGACTGTCTTGTAATTTAAGAAGTAAACGGCTCGCCGCGGCGAGTCCTGAAGCTGTCGAAGATAATAGTGAAAGAATAAATCAATAATATCCATCATGCAACTCGTCCTTGCTACAAAGAATGAAGACAAAATCCGAGAGATAAAGTATCGCCTTGAGGATTTGAATATAACTATTCTGACATTTAAGGATTTTCTGGAATTTCCGGATATCGGGGAAACAGGCGATACACTTGAGCAGAATGCGATATCAAAAGCGCTCGGTATTGCCGAATTCACAGGTTACCCGGCGCTGGCCGATGATTCCGGCCTTGAGGTTGATTATCTCAATGGCGCACCGGGCGTATATTCCTCGCGTTATGCCGGCCCGGGATGTACTTATGACGACAATAATAAGAAACTTTTGAATCAATTGGCAGGCGTTCCCAATGAAAAGCGAGCGGCGCGGTTCAGAACGGTTATTGCGATTGCGTGGGATTCCGAAAATGTGGAAACGGTTGAAGGCGTGGTTGACGGATTTATAGCGGAAGAAAAATCCGGTCAATCGGGTTTTGGCTATGACCCTGTATTTTTCTACCCTCCGTCCGGCAGAACTTTCGCCGAAATGACTCTCGATGAAAAGAACCGAGTTTCCCATCGGGGGCAGGCCCTGATGAAGGCAAAGGCGCTTTTGGAAGAGTGGTCGGGGGATGAGACAAGAATATGATTTTGCAGCGGATTTCTGGAAAATTGGTAGATCCGGCGATAGGCGGGTCCGCTATATTTTATCGCCGAGGGAATTTTCTACTTCAGATTTCTCATTTCTTTACGGGCGCCCATTCTGCTTGACTTAAAACCATTTAACGGTATATTGTTTTTTTTGACGCCGGGGTGTGGCGCAGTCCGGCTAGCGCACTTGCTTTGGGAGCAAGGAGTCGGAGGTTCAAATCCTCTCACCCCGATTATTTTAGTATCATGATATTTGACCAAATACCGCAGTAATACATTTCTTTCCAGACGGCGTCGATAATATAATCGTAACCCTCCCTTGGCATACCGTCGAGTATCACGAGTTGGTTATCCTCCCAGGCCATATATACCACCCGCTTCCTGTCGGAACTTGAAGACGATGTTAACGAAAATAACTTAAGCGGTACCGCTCTGCCCATTTGCTAAAGCAAATGGCAGGCGAGTATCAAAGACTTACGATGAAGTTTTGTCGGTAAAATAATGCCGGAGGTCGGAATCGAACCGACATGATGTTGCCATCGGAGGATTTTGAGTCCTCTGCGTCTACCAGTTTCACCACTCCGGCAATTTCGAGATAATATAAGGCGGCGATGACACTGTCAAGATATATCTGACATTGAGATGGATTCTAAAAGTGATAAATATCTACGCTGTCTTCGGGAGCAAGATATTTATCATCATTTGGGGAGCCTACATAAAGCTTCGTCGAGGGATGAAGGGGGCAAGTCTCCTGAGGAACATCGTCGGCCTTGTAAACCTCTCTTCTCACATCAGTGCATCTGGCAGTCGCAAGCTTACCGGACTTAAGGCAGATATCTGCAAAAGCAATGCCATCAGGAATCTCAAAATTCGTAATCGGGAGAGTATCGTGGGCGGCTTTCATTATGGCCGTCCAGATTGGGAGAGCATTAACGCTTCCGGTTTGATTTTTCCCGATAGAGGTCTTGTCATCAAAACCTACCCAGACGCCAGAAGTGATTTGAGGAGTAAATCCAATAAACCAATTATCGCAGAAATTATCGGAAGTGCCTGTTTTGCCTCCGGCCGGTCGGGTGAATCCGAGAGCACGGGCCGCCCGACCAGTGCCATTATCAACTACTGATTGCAGCATATTAGTCATAATATAGGCAGTTTGAGCAGAGAGTACCTCTTCCTTCTGGATGGCGGAATTATCCTCAAGTACATTCCCATAGCGATCGGTTACCTTCAGGATATAACGATAAGGGGCTTTAATACCGCCGTTGGGAAAGACAGTATAAGCTGAAGCGATATCAATTAATTTCACTTCGCTGGTCCCTATTGCCAGTGATGCAACCGGTTGCAGGGGAGTGGTAATTCCCATTCTTGTCGCGTAAAATATTACCTGCTGAGGATTGAGTTTTTGAAGCAGTTTGATAGCAACAAGATTCCGCGAGAGCCTTAGCCCATCGCGAAGCGTCATTTCACCCATGAACTCATTGTCGAAATTCTGAGGCCGCCATTCTTTCTGGCCGGGAATTTCCAGCACGATTGGGCCGTCATAAAATATATCCGATGGATGATACCCATTATCCATGGCGGCTGTATAGACAAAAGGCTTGAATGACGAACCTGGCTGACGCAAGGCTTGCACGGCGCGATTGAACTTGCTTTCGGCGAATGATTTTCCGCCGACCAGGGCTAGAACATCGCCATTTTCATTGTTGACGCTTACCGCCGCCCCCTGAAGCTCTTTGTAGGCTCTTTTGGGAAAGACATGCCCGCCGATAGTATCATTCTTTATGTAAGTATAGTTCGGATTGTTAATGCTAAAAATTCTCTCATAAGAAGCCTGCATCGAATCAAGTTTGTTTTTCATTTCCCTCTCAGCCACCTTCTGTATATTCCAATTGAGTGTTGTGATCACCCTCAATCCGCCAGAATAGAGCTCATTTTCGCCGAATTTATCAAGAAGATGCTGACGAATCATTTCTGTAAAATAGGGGGCGCGACCGGATTCATCTTTGGGCGATTTCAATTCCAATGGAAGACTCCTCAGCGAATCATATTTGGAGCGAGATATCTTCCCCCAGTCAAAATATGAATATAGCGAATTATCCCGGATATGGAGTATCTGTTCCGCCGAATCGAGCGCAGAATATCGACTCGGAGCCTTTAAGAGACCGACAAGAAGAGCGCAGTCATTGATGGTCAGTTCCTCGACCGGTTTATCAAAATATGCTCTCGCCGCGGCGGAGATACCGTATGCCCCCCGCCCAAAATAGTACTGGTTGAGATACATCTGAAGTATCTCTTCTTTCGAATATGTTCTTTCCAGCTTGATAGCGGTCAGAGCTTCTTTGATTTTTCTTTCAATGGTTTTCTTCCGGTGAAGAAAAAGCATCCGCGCCAATTGCTGGGTAATTGTAGAAGCGCCATAAGCTTTTTTCCATCTGAGCACGTCAATAATGACGGACTTAAATGTCCTCTTAATATTCATGCCCCAGTGGTCAAAGAACTCTCTGTCTTCGACAGAGAGAAGCATGTCAATCATCTGTGTTGGAATTTTATCGTAAGGCGTAAGGACTCGATTTTCGTTAAAGAATTCCTCAAGCAAAGAGCCGTCGGCGGCATAAATCTTAGTCTTTAGCGATGGTTCAATATTATGGAGACTTTCAAATGATGGCAGGTCTCTTTCATAGATAATATATGTTCTATATAGTACAATGGCCATGATTATGAAGAAAAAAGCTGAAAGAACAACAAAAGACCATTTCCCTGTCTTTGTTGTCAAAATATTTCGAAAAGATGCCATAAATTTATAAATTGCCTTTTTCTAAGACATAGTCAAGCCAAAAAGAATAAACAATTAGTATTTTGACTCGCTTCTTATGATTATACGTAATTCTGCCCAATTGAAGAAATTCTTTGACTATCATACTGGTATCCAATATCATAGAAAAAGAACCAATCTTTTTGGTCAGGGTTTATGGATACGCCGCCTAAAATCAGGAATGATTTAATTATTAGAGAAATTGCTAAGAGTGACGGCTCCAAATATTTTGTTATCAAAGATCCGATCACAAATGCCTTTTTTCAGGTTGGAGAAGCCGAATATTTCGTCATATGCAATTTTGACGGCGTCAAAACAGTTGTCGAAATCGCCACGAGCGTCAGAAGCAAGTTTGAAACTGAGATTGAAGCAGAATCAATAAGTAGTTTTGCCAGCCAATTGCAGGAGCTCTGCTTTCTTGACAATGACCTCACCCGCCAGGAGCTTCTGAAAAAGCAACGGATGGTAGGCCGTGGTGGTAAGAAGACCATATTTGGAAGACTGCTCTACATAAAGCTGAAAGCGATAAATCCGGGCAAACTGTTTGATGTTTTGATTGAGCATATTCGCTTTTTCTTTACATCAAGATTTGTATGGACTGCGAATGTCCTCATCCTCCTGGCCATTGTAGTATCTTTATATAATTCACACTCTATAGCGAATGGCTTCTATAATCTTCTGAATCCTCAGGGCATTGTAATCTTTTACCTCTCCATGTTTGTTGTTATTGTCACGCATGAATTTGCTCATGGCTTAACCTGCAGATTTTATGGCGGAACTGTTCAGGACATAGGTTTCCTGCTCTTATATTTCCAACCTGCATTTTATTGTAATGTCAGCGATGCTTGGCTTTTCCCGGACAAATCTAAAAGACTCTGGGTATCTTTTTCGGGAGCTTTCTTCCAGCTATTTGTCTGGGCGCTGGCCGTTTTTGTCTGGCGAGTAACATCTGAAGATATTCTGATTAATAAAATTGCAGTTGCGATTTTGTCATTTTCCGGAATTGCGCTGTTGTTTAATTTCAATCCTCTCCTTAAATATGACGGTTATTATCTATTGAGCGATTATCTTGAAATTCCGAACCTTCGCCAGAAGGCAGGGAATTATTGGCGCAATCTATTCAGGGGGATTTTGCTCCGCTCCAAATCCGGCATGGAAAATTTGCCGCCCCGAGAGCAAAGAATCTATTTTTATTATGGCATTTTATCATTTATTTATATTGTCTTTGTGCTTGGATACTTTTTCCTGATTGTAGGGAAATTTTTGGTATCGAGGCTTGGCGGCACAGGTTTTATCATATTTGCCGCAATATTGGTGTTTCTGTTCAGGAATATTATTGTGGACGCAATTAAGGGAACCGGTGAAATGGTGAAAGCCCGCAAGAGTTTTTTTAGGAAATGGACAACCGGCATACCGGTTCTGGCAATTATTGTGATTGTCATAGCCTTTATTGTCTTTGGGAGTTGGGAATTGAGAATAAAGGGTGAACTCGTTGTTAATCCGATTCGCTCCCTGATCTTAAATTATAATAGCGCCGGATACGCTGAACTCGTCCAGTATGAGTCCGGTAATGAGGATGCCGGGCAGAAAAGAGATGTCAGCATTTTTTCAAGTAATTACAATTCGACGACACGCTTATTACCTTTGGTCAAGACAGGCGACAAGGTCATAGAAGGCCAGGTCATCGCGAAATTGGTGAATTCTCAGACCTCGCAATTGGTGAGCGAGTATGCGGCCAACCTTCAGAAGGCGGCGGAAGAGTTGTCATTATTGAAGCAGGGTCCGCGAACGGAGGAAATTGAAGAGGCAAGAAATAATCTCCATGAAATGGAGGCTCAGCTGAGATTATCAGCTCAGGCCCTTCAGCGGAAGAATGATATGCAGGCCAAGGGATTGATATCGAAGCAGGACTGGGAAGACGCCCACGCCGATTCATCGGTCTGGGACGCGAGGTTAAAAGGGGCTCAGAATCGCCTCTTGTTGCTGAAGGCCGGAACACGTCCCGAAGAGATCAAGGCCAAAGAAGCGGAAATTAGCCGCCTGAAAAGCCAAATTGAATTTCAGTCGCGCCAGCTCGAATCATACGAGGTGAAGTCCGCAATAAATGGCGTTGTTCTGAATGTAGATACTGGCTCGACAGTCTGCGAGGTAGCCAATATCGATACTATGGAGGCAAAAATAACGCTAACTGAGAACGAACTGGCCGATATTGCCGTAGGCGAGAAGGCCAAGTTTAAAGTCCGCAGTTACCCGTCGCTGTCATTTTATGGCGTTGTATATGGAATTGAAAGCAAGATTGAGACAGATTTCAAAGGGAATCGAATATTTCAAGTTCTTTGCCGCGTTCCAAATGAAGATAATATCTTGAAGCCGGGCATGACCGGGATCGCCAGCATTTACTGTGGCGACAAAAAAATAAGCTACCATATCTATCGCAAATTTTTCCGTACCATACGCACGGAATTCTGGGATTGGTTTGACTGGTTATAAGCCTCTTGATATAGTCGCTCAATTGCTGAGAACTATCGAATGGAGCTTGACTTGGTTATCTATATGGCATATTCTTGAACTATAGTCTTCAATACTATGATTTGTCTATGAGCAATAGCCTTTTATCAGAATTATCGTCAAAAGGGTATTGGCCGGCGGTTGCTATGAAATATTTTCTTGAGAGAAAATACTCGCGGGCGATTGAACTTTGCCAATTAAGATTAATAGAACATCCCGATATTCTTTCCGGGAGGATTATTTTGGCTCGAGCCCTTTTTCATTCAGGCCAATATGAAACCGCAGAAAAGCAATTTTATAAAGTCCTTCAGATTGACCCTGATAATATTATTGCTCTGAAATATCTGGGTGATCTAAAATTCCGCACGGAGGATGAAATCACTGCTTTTTCCTATTATGCCCGGATTCAGCAGATGGCTCCCTTGACCAGCGGTATTTCGTCAGTCATCGATGCTAAACCTATCGGGGAAATAAGGGTCTTAACTCTGACCCGAAGGGGGGATGAGTATATGTCCAACCATGCGGAATTGCGGCGAATCCCCTTCAAGACCGAGACTCTGGGTGATCTGCTTCTGGCTCAGGGCCACCCTCGATTGGCGGCAGAAATCTTTCGGGGACTGGCGGAAGATACGGCAAACACTCGTATAAAAGAGAAACTTGATAGAACGATTGAAGTAATTAAGAATAGGGAAAAAAAACATGTATAAAATGAGAATCGGAAAAGTCCAAGAATATATCAGAAAAGAAAACCTTAATGGATTTATCGTGTCTCGCTTGGTAAATATCCGATACTTGTGCGGATTTACGGGGACTTCCGGAGAATTATCCGGATTGCTGATAATTCAATCCGGCGGCGCCCATCTTCTGACTGATTTCCGATATAAGGAGCAGGCTAATGAGGAAGTCAAGGGAGCAAAGATTATCATAACAAAGGCTGATGTTATCACGGAGCTGGAGGAATTGAAGCAATTTCACGGCAAGAATCTAAAATACGGCTACGAATCCGATTACCTGACCTGCCGCGAATTGCAGAGGATTCAATCCGGTCTGGGGGATGTTCTTCTCCTGCCAACTGTCGGAGCCATTGAGCTATTCTCCGTCATTAAGGATAATACCGAGATCTCCTTGCTTCAGAAAGCCGTGGATATCTCGGATATGGCCTTTGAAAGAATTCTTGGATATATCAGTCCCGGCTTAAAAGAAAGCGAGATTCGCGCTGAGTTGGAATACCAGATGATCTGCCTTGGATCAGAAGCGCCAGCCTTTGAGACAATTATTGCCTCGGGGTATCGATCTGCGATGCCGCATGGCGCTGCCTCAGAAAAAAAACTCAGACGGGGCGACTTCCTAACTTTGGACTTTGGAGCGAGTTATAAAGGGTATGTGTCCGATATAACCAGAACAATCGTAATCGGTAAGGCAACTCTCCGTCAGAAAAGGGTTTACGACATAGTTCTTAAAGCACAGGTTTTGGCTATCAAGAAAGTCAAAGCCGGAATTGCAGGGAGTTTGGTGGACAAAGCCGCTCGAGATTACATCAAGAAAGCAGGATTTGGCAAAAATTTTGGCCATGGAACCGGACACGGAATTGGCATATATATTCATTCGAAACCAGGTGTGGGTCCCCGGAGCCAGGATATTCTGGCCAAAGGGATGGTAATTACCGTAGAACCGGGCATTTATATCCCAGAATGGGGAGGGGTGAGGATTGAGGATGATGTTGTTGTGACCACAACAGGTTGTAGAATCATGAATAAGGCCCCAAAAAATTTGTTGGAGGTATAATTTTAATATGTTATCTTTTCCCGGCTGAGAAGCCCGAAGAGGTTTGATATGAAAGAGAAGACCATTAAGAAGCTTATAAGGTTGGTTGAGGAATCAGATATTGACCAGCTGGAAGTAACCAGTTGGGGGCGGACCGTCAGAATAACTCGCAGGGCATCCAACCATAACGGTCACAGTGAAAGACCGGCGATTATTCAGGCTGTCGCATCTCCTGCGCCGCCCTCCCAGCCTCTGCCTGCGCAACCGGCCATAGTGGACTCCAGACCGCCTGATGCCGAAAAGAAATATATGGAGATCAAATCGCCAATGGTCGGCACATTCTACGCCTCACCCGCTCCGGATGCGCCGCCATACGTGAAACTTGGCCAGCGGATCTCGGTCGGACAGGTAGTCTGTATTGTGGAAGCGATGAAGCTGATGAATGAAATCGAATCCGAAATCGCCGGTGTTGTTGCCAAAGCAATGATTGAAAATAGTCAGCCGGTTGAGTTCGGACAAGTCCTGTTCCTGATCGATCCGCAGGGTTGATATTTCTTTCAGCAGGAGGCCCCGATTATGAATCTAAAACAGATGCTTGTTGAAATGCTCAATCGAAACGCCTCGGACCTTCATGTCCGAGTCGGAATCCGTCCTCATATACGGGTCAACGGGTGTCTTGAGCAAATATCGACCGACCCCATGACTATTGATGAGATGGAAAATGTCGTCGGCCAAATTCTTAATGAGCAACAACTTGACCGTTTTCGCAAGAAAAATGAAATGGATCTGGCTTTATCAGTCGCAAAGCTTGGTCGTTTTAGAATAAATCTGTTTCGTCAGAGGGGGACCATTGGGATTGCCATCAGGGCGGTAAATACAAGTGTGCCGACTTTTGAGGACCTAAACCTGCCTGAGAGTATCAAAAAACTGGCGAATGAAAGAAGAGGTCTCATTGTTATCACCGGGACGACGGGTTCAGGGAAATCGACTACTCTGGCGGCCATGATTGAATATATGAATTCCACACGAGGCGACAATATTCTTACTATTGAAGACCCTATTGAGTATATCTATCGCGACAAGAAATGCATTATCAGTCAGCGAGAAGTGGGCGCCGACACTGAGAGTTTTGCGGCGGCTCTTCGTCACGCTTTTCGCCAGGACCCCGACGTCATTCTTCTTGGCGAAATCAGAGATTTGGATACGATGTCCATTGCGTTGACTGCCGCCGATACCGGACATCTGGTCCTAACCACACTGCACACTTTGAATGTCGTCGAGACTATTTCCAGAATAATCTCTTTCTTCCCGCCTCATCAGCATCAGCAAATACGGCTTCTTTTGGCCGGTACCCTAAAAGCAATCGTTTGCCAGAGGTTGCTGACAAGATCAGATATGCCGGGACGTGTGCCGGCATTGGAAATAATGGCTATCACCGGCGCCATAAGAGATTATATCATTAATCAGGAAAAAACCGCCGGGATTACGGATTTGATCGAGCAGGGAAACCAGTATGGCATGATTACCTTTGATCAGTCAATAATGACTCTATATAAATCTGGTATGATTTCCTTTGAGGAGGCAATGAACCAATGCACCAATCCCGATGACTTCGATCTGCGGGTCAAAGGGATTAGCGGCGCTTCAGAACGTTGGCAAACGGGTGGCTCGGAGGAAAAAAGCGATATTATCAAGTTTTAGGAAGCTTTTTTGTATAAATAGGAAAATCTCTTAAATAGGATGTATATTGTTTAATAAGGTTCTGATTGCCAACCGGGGTGAAATCGCTCTTCGAGTAATCCGTGCCTGTCGTGAACTCGGCATAAAAACGGTGGCGGTCTATAGCGAGGCCGATAGGGCATCTCTTCATGTTCGTTTTGCCGACGAGGATGTCTGTATCGGTCCGGCTCCGGCCGGTTCCAGCTATCTTGACGCTAAGAGAATCATAGCCGCGGCTGAAGTGACCAATGCTGACGCCATCCATCCCGGTTACGGATTTCTTGCTGAGAATGCCGAATTTGCCGAGATTTGTGAATCGTGCGGAATTGTTTTTATCGGCCCAAAACCCGAAATGATTCGGAAAATGGGCGACAAGAATAATGCCAAACAAACTATGAAAAAGGTGGGAATCCCGGTAATTCCCGGCTCTGATGGCATAGTGGCCACAATAGAAGAAGCCCGCTCAATCGCCGCCAGCATCGGCTATCCGGTCATGATTAAGGCTGTTGCCGGTGGAGGCGGTAAGGGGATGCGATTGTGCCGGGATGAAAGTGAACTTCAAACCGGTTTCCAGATGGCTCGGGCTGAGGCGGAGGCTTCATTTAAGAACCCCGACGTCTATATAGAGAAAGTAATAACTAATCCCCACCATGTTGAAATTCAGATAATGGGAGATTCATTCGGAAATATTGTTCATTTTGGCGAACGTGATTG
>CAZCFT010000081.1:7690-11264 GCA_964498015.1 uncultured Ignavibacteriaceae bacterium | reverse complement strand
TACGCAATCCCGATGGGTGATTTCGGTGATGCGTACAATGGTGGGATCGGCGGAACTGCTGGTGTAGGGTTCCTTATCAATCCTAAATTTGAAATTGGGGGACGCCTTGCCTATAGCGTTTTCGGTTCCAAGGTCAGTGGCGGCCCGAACTTCAAGTCGCTTGAAATAATGGGCGACGGCAGATACATTTTCCCAAAAGGTTCCAGTGATTCAAAATTCGAGCCATTTATCACTGCCGGGCTCGGGTTCGTAAATTCCAAGATTGGCTCAACAACCATTACAATTGGGGATTATTCTGTTACCGCAGGGGGCGGAAGCAGCACCGATTTCGCCATCAACTTCGGCGCCGGATTTGATTATCTCCTTTCTCCAGCGATGAAACTTTTTGTTGAAGCCAGATATATGAGCGTTCAGAGTAGCGGTGGAAGCTCCAGCTATCTGCCTGTTCGCGCCGGTCTAAAATTTCTGCTGGGCCAGAAATAATAATTTCTATCAACACAATAAGAAAAGGCCGGTCGATTCAGACCGGCTTTTCTATTTTCAATATTGGCAGACGCTCTTTCTAAGCAAGTCAGATTATGTCTAATGATAAGTTATTCTACAAATGCTTGACATTAATAAAATTATCCTATATAAATATAGAACTTAAAAAACTTATTTGGGGGATTTCTATTTAAATATTTAATCCCCAAATTATGGGATTAATTATAACAACAAACAAAAGGAGGAATGGGGAATGAGAAGATGCCACATTTTGCTTGCATTCGTTTTCCTATTAATGCTCCCCTTATCTTCGATGAGTGGAGAAGGGAAAACATCCATCTACTTGGGCGCCGGTCTGGGCTCGCCAATGAGTCCGGATAATATAAAAAAACAGCACAACATGGGGTTAAACTTTATTGTAGGAGTTGGTTATCAATTTAATCCCACATTTCAAATTATGCCTCGTGTTGCTTATAATCTTTTTCCATTGGATGAGGATTACGTTTTGAAAGAATTGGAACAGGAGCTTGATGAGGATCTTTCCGGAGTAACCTTGGACGGCGGCACGTTGAAAGTATTGGAGTTTGGCACTGATGGCAAAATATATCTCACGCCTGCAAGTGGAGCATTAAAATTCAAGCCATTTTTCAGTGGCGGAATCGGCATGGCAAAAATCAGTTTTTCGGATGTTAAACTGGAATATCAAGGAATTGGAATTTCAGTTCCTGTCGCCGGCTCTGAAACCAAATTGACATTTAATTTTGGCGCAGGATTCGACGCCAAAATATCACCTACAATGGCGATCTTTGCAAATGCAAATTATTATTTGGTTACTACCGAAGGGGAGACATTTTCCTATTTGCCAATAAGGGTCGGCCTAAAAATTGGATTTGCAAATTAATAATGCATTTAATAAAAGGGGCAAGATTCACTATCTTGCCCTTATATTTATCCCAATCTTATCAGAACCTGAAAAAATCATATTCATTCAGTGATTATTTTTACTTATGAAGATATCTCCAACTCAATTATCGCCGTCTTTGAAATTAATTTTCTTTTCCACGCCATCTGATGGCGAAAACCGGTAACACAGCATATTGGTAAGTCGGGATACACATCTGCCAATGTGGGGCAACAAGTTAGGGGTAGATGAGGATCCATCAGTCCGGGGCCTGACGGACGGGCGAAGGTTTGACAATATGATTCTCTTCCGGTACAACCGTTCGTCGTGGCTTGATATTCACCGCCTCGCCATTCATGCGCGTAATATGCCCCGGCGTTCCCACCACCGTGCAATTGTCCGGAATATCGACCATATATAAAAAAGTGTTAGCTCCGATATTGACATTATTCCCGACCGTAATCGGCCCAAGCAATATTGCGCCCGTACCGATTGTTACATTATCGCCGATCGTGGGATGCCGCTTCCCCTTATGCTTTCCGGTTCCGCCGAGCGTTACATTATGAAAGAGGACACAATTCTCCCCTATTTCGGCCGTCTCGCCGATAACAATTCCGGCCCCATGGTCAATAAAAAATCCGCGTCCGATTGTCGCCCCGGGATGAATTTCAACCGCCGTCAGAAACCTGACAATCTGCGAAAAAAGGCGGGGAAAGAATGGTATCCCGATCTCATACAGGGGATGAATAAATCGGTGCGCCAGAATAGCATGAAAACCCGGATAAAGAATAAATTCGATATTCTTGGCCGCCGGGTCGTTCCTAAAAATCGCCCGGATATCCTCATATATGGTCTTAAAGATCATAGATATTATACGTATCGGTCAATTCGGGTCTTTGATTGAATCAAACTCTTCACATACCCCAAAATGTACTGCCCCAGCCCTTCAGGGCGTGTTGAAAATCTGGCTGATAGTGAAAAAAATTCATTCATGTTCATTATAGTACGCCGAAGCGTCATTCCCGACCTGAAGGCCTTTTGAAAAAGGGAATACTATGGCAAAGTACTCTACTCATATTCACTACTGCACGCCAAAGCGTCATTCCCGACTTGATCGGGAACCCAGAGCGCGGTTCGTAAGTGCAAGTCAGTTGCCATCTTCTATATTCCCCGCAACGGCGGGGAATGACGCTCTGGTGTACCAGCGATCCTCTTCTATTTCAAATATATCCCTCTCCTCAGAATCACCCGATCATTACTTGCAAATCTGAAGAAATAAATCCCCGAGGGTGTCTCTGTCCCCATTTGGTCACGGCCATCCCAGACCAAATACTCCCCTTTTCTGATATTCTTGACGCTGGAATATACCCTCTGTCCCAGAATATTATAAACCTCCATTTTTAAATCATTGATCATCCCATTAAGAATTTCAAATCGTACCGATCCATTGAATGGATTCGGATACGGTTCCCCAATTGCAAAAGCTCCGGGCAATATCTCATGAGTTTCCCCATTAGCATCAAGTTTCTTGTCTTCCCTGAAGATGATATGATATACCAAAGGATAATGATCGGCATCTCCGCAAACCAGAATATCGGAACTGAAAATTGACCCGGATGGGGGTGGGCTGAATGTCAGACCTATTATCTCCTTCTGATTGGCCGAAAGACGGACGGAATCTTTATCAAGCAAAAATAGCGATGAATCATAGTACAGCCTTAAGTAAACAGTATACTGCTCCGCATTTGAAATTTGAAAAGAAGAATAACTGGTCGTATCCCTTAGGAATCGACATTCAAGCTTTTGTGGATCAGCTGATAATCGAGGCAATCTGGCGCTGTCAAGGTGAATTAAATTTGACGATTCTTCTATTCCCCCCGCTATGGCAATTATTCTGGCATATCCGCCTCCTACGCGATCAATCGCATAATGAAGCGAATCACTATCGATATTGCCAAGAGTCAGAGAATCCAAATCGGAAATATCAGGAGTAAATTGAATTCTGAATTTTATCCCGGAGTTATAATTCCCCCCTGTCCATCCAAGTAGCTCAAGACCAATCATATACTCTTCTAGGCACTCCTGAAATTGATATGTCGAATCACGCATAGAGCAAATATCTTGCTTCCAGTCTCCCGACCACATCGCTTGCCCGATGAGCGGGGCCGTGGGAAATCCCGGCAACCATTC
>CAZCFT010000081.1:0-7590 GCA_964498015.1 uncultured Ignavibacteriaceae bacterium | reverse complement strand
CCGACCACATCGCTTGCCCGATGAGCGGGGCCGTGGGAAATCCCGGCAACCATTCCTGAGCCGTCCATACTTCATCGGAATTGTCAATACTTAGTCCAACAGGACAGGATACGATCTTTCCGTCGTTGTCTGCGAAAGGATCAAGACTTGCGGTACCATACCACAATTCAGAAAAGCCTCCCTGCAAAGCCCTTTGCTTTAGCGATAATCTAATTGGAGTGTACTGATCTCCCGAGTCATTTGGAAAAGTATCCACATTGGCTATATAAGTAAAAATTGAATCAATCCATACCGGAGGAGCTACATCGAATCTGGTGAAAACTGCATACTGTTTATCCTCGAATCCAAGACAAGAGCTATGAGCGAGAGAATCCCCAAGATTTCCGAGATTTGTCCTGTGCAACCCCGGATAGAACCAGTACAGCTCATACCCCCCTTTACTGCCGGCATAGACAACCGGGCTAAGCGGTTTCTCAACCGCCCAAATGAGTTCGCCGGAAAATAGCGATATCAAAGTGACGATGATTAGGATTGCAGAAAGTTTACGAATAAGCATTATGCCCATCCCCGCAAATTAATTCATTTGACTCGCCTAATTAAATACTTCCGGGGGAAAATATCAAGCAAAATAATAAAGGCGGCTTCCGGAATCGAACCGGAGATAGAGGTTTTGCAGACCTCCGCCTTACCGCTTGGCTAAGCCGCCTTCGTGAGCCTCTGGCTCATTAAAAAATAAGCGGGAAACGGGGCTCGAACCCGCGACAGCCACCTTGGCAAGGTGGCGCTCTACCAACTGAGCTATTCCCGCTTGCAGTATTTCCAATATATATCGCAAAAAATCATTGTCAACTTTTTTAAGCCGCCGCCCTAAATATTCGGTTATCGACCCAAAATTATCGAGGAGCTCTGCTTATCACTCTTCACTGATATGCCAAAATAAAGCTCTTCATATCGCCGGGACGACTTTTCCCACGAAAAATCCTCCCTCATCCCGTTCTTGATTATCTTATGCCAGATTCTTTTTTGACCGAAAAGAGATATTGCTCTTTTCACGGCCTCAAGCATCTCCGCCGAGTCATATTTTTCAAAAACAACTCCCGTTCCTCGCGAAGTTTTTTCATCAAAATTCAAGACCGTATCGGCCAGACCGCCGGTTCTCCTTACGATCGGGACCGTTCCATATTTTAGGCTGTACATTTGGTTTAAACCGCACGGTTCATAACGTGAGGGCATCAGAAATACATCAGCGCCCGCCTCAATGAGATGAGCAAGATTATTGTCAAATCCCAAGAACACGCGAAATCTGTCAGAGTATTTTGCCTGAACTGATTCAAAAAAGTCATGATATTTTTTGTCTCCTGTGCCTAACATAATAAATTGCAGTCGAAGACTCATTATTCCTTCCATTGCCTCTTCGATCAAATCAAATCCCTTCTGGCTGTCCAATCGGGAAATCATGGCGACTAATGGGTCTTCAACTCGGAGCGGCAAACCTGCTTTCAGCAGGAGGTCAAGCTTATTTTTTCTCTTGCCCGAAAGATTGGCCGGGAAATATCTAAATGGGATCAGGCTGTCGCTCTTTGGCGACCAGACTCCATAATCGACCCCGTTGAGTATGCCGGTAAGATGTTCGGCCCGCTCACGAATGACCCCTTCGAGCCCCATGCCATAGTCGCTGGTCGTCTGGATTTCTTTAGCATAAGTCGGCGAAACGGTTGTAAGGTGATCTGCATAGACGATTCCGGCTTTCAAGAAATTGACCTTGCCCCAATACTCGAATGGCCCGGCAGGCGCAAATAATTCTTTATCCACCCCAACTTTTTCGAAACTCCCGGCCGAAAATTGACCCTGATAGGCGAGATTATGTATAGTCAATATCGTTCGGCTGTCGCGAAAAAATATATCGTCCTTATATGTGGTCTTCAAATAAGCTGGTATTAGCGAAGCCTGCCAGTCGTGAACATGAATAATATCCGGCGACCAATCAAGTTTTTTTAGCGCCTCTAATACCGCCTGACTAAAAAAAATGAATCTCTCATCATTATCGATATAATCTTTTCCTGTTGTTATGTCCCGATATGGCTCTTCCCTATCAAAAAAATGGTCATTCTTTATAAAGAGAATCTCCAGAGCAGACCTGCTATCTTTTGTAGCCAATATTTCCCCTCTATAAACTTTCTCTCCAATTTTGCAGTCAAATTCAACCGGCAATTGAACAAGGTTTGGAAATCCTCCTTTGATCTGCCTATATAGTGGGAGAAATAGTCTGACTGAATGTCCCATTTTGGAAAGCAGGCCGGGAAGCGCCCCTGAAATATCGGCTAAGCCGCCTGTCTTGATATATGGCGACGCCTCAGGAGTAATGAAGGATATTTTCAGATTTGCCATAGACTAATTAGCCAATAATCCTAAGGCTTGGCGGCATGAGCGCCGAAAAGCTTCTCTGCCTGCGAGGTATCAATATCCTTCATGAAGGCGGCGGCATCCTCGGGGCGAGTCGGATTTATATAAAATCCGGAGCCCCATTCAAAACCCGCAATTTTGGTCAGTTTCGGAATAATTTCGATATGCCAATGGTAAACTTCACTAAATTGGGCGCCTATCGGAGCGGTATGAATGATAAAATTAAAAGGTGGGTTATTCAGCGCAATACGAATTCGATTGAGGGTATCTTTCAGGGCTTCCGCCAGATAGATACAAGCATCGGCAGTCATATCGGTCCAGTGCGACATATGCTGTTTGGGCAACAGCCAGGATTCAAAGGGGAAGCGCGAGGCAAACGGCTCGAAAGTTATGAAATCGCCATAGTCGCTGACTATCCGCTCTTTTTCGGTGAGTTCCTGCCGAATAATATCGCAGAAGATGCACCTTTCTTTGAACTTATAGTACTTTTCGGCTCCTTCAATTTCCTCGGTAACTCTTTTCGGCACAATTGGCGTCGCTATCAATTGACTGTGAGTATGCTCCAGCGAGGCTCCCGCCGCTTCGCCATGATTCTTGAATATAAGAATATATTTGAACCGGCGATCTTTTTGAAGGTCAAGCGATCTTTCCCGAAATGCCCAAATTACATTCTTGATTTCTTCCACGGAAAGATCAGCCAGATCCTTGGCGTGATCGGGAGTTTCTATTACGACCTCATGCGCCCCAATTCCGTTCATCTTGTCATAAAGGCCCTTTGGCTCGCGATTCAACGCGCCTTCAATCCTCAAAGCCGGAAATTTGTTCGAAATCACCCTCAAAAACCACCCTGGCCTATTAGGCTGTGTCCCATTCTCTCGATAAGCCAGCACTTCCGGCGGGGTGCTTTTTTCATTGCCCGGGCAGAATGGACACATTTTTGGCTCTTCCTGCTTGGGAAGATTCCCAAAACTGGACGGGCGTTTGCCGCGATCGGTCGAAATAATCACCCATCTGCCTATGATCGGGTCTTTGCGAAGTTCAGGCATCTATTTCCCTCATCTTGACCTCTGTATAAAAGTCATTTCCAAACAGCCACGACCTCTTGTTCTTGAGGAACGCAATATAATATCCTTTTGCATAATATCGACATAAGACAGCCAAACTGGACAGCCCCCCACGCTATTCCAGTCTGATCTCCGCTTTGAATTGCCCAAGCCCGATTAGCCTTTGCCGCAGCGGATCAGAAAGCTTCTTGTCCCTTCGCGCCATGACTCGCTCAATAGTTTCAAGCGCCTTGGAGAGTTTATATTCCGTCTTATGTCCTGATGAATACCAGGTAAAAGAATGAATCTCTTTCTCAGTCACGAGTCCATCGCCGAGCAGGTTGCAGGAAACGCCAACATTTATTCCCGTATTCAGGAGCGTCCCAATAGCGGTTCTGGTGAAATCTCCAATAAATGAACCCGCTTTCATTTTGCCTGTATCAATCTCTTTCCCATTGACCGATACTCTGATTGGGCCATAATTATTTTTCAAATCTGAATTGGTGGTCATGGCGCCAAGATTGACCCACTCGCCAATATAACTATGTCCGATAAATCCGGCATGCCACTTGTTGGAATATCCCTGAAAAATAGACTGTTCAAACTCACCTCCAACTCTACAAACCGGACCAATAGAACTTCCGACTATTCGGCCATCAACAACTATTGACTCTTTTCCAACATATGTCGGCCCCGCAATATAAGCATTTGGCTCAACTTTGACACCTGTCCCGATAAAAATTGGCCCTTTCTCGGCGTCCAATACGACACCCGGCAATATCTGAGCATCAGCGGCCAGATAAATATCTTCCGGCCTGATAAAATATACGCCAGGATACTTGTCGCAGATTGTTTTTCCGGCAAGCAGATTTTGGAGTTCGGAAATCTGTTGGGAAGTTTGCTTTCTCAGGTGATTGAAATCGTCGTAAATGGCATCGCCTATTGCATCAACAAAGTCCCATAAGTAATTGTAAAAAGGAATCTTAATCTCCAATGTTTCCGACCTGCGCTGTATCTTCCGGGCAAATTCGCCCAATTCGCCTGCGTTTAAATCAGCAAATTCCTCCGGCATCAAACTGCCGACTATTTTTATCGCCGCCAGATCGTCCCCGGCCATCAGGAAGGCATTCTTGTTGGCTGATTTCAGAGCCGCCGCAAAATCTGGATTCAACTTGATCCGCCCATTGATAAATATTAACTCATCGAATTTTTTGTCTTCAAATTTGTTGACCGGAATGCTGGTCGTTTCGGAAATGACCCCTTCGAGCTCAGGACGGCATATCAATGAGGGTTTATAATCTGGAAAGGCATCGATCAGCCTTTCCGCGAGCGTTCTAATACCTGGCCTCAGAAAATAAACCGGACGGAGATGAGTCAATGGATAGAACTGCTCATATTTGTCATCCTCAAAAATAATCAGTCGGTTTTCCATATTTCGCAACCTCTATGAGATTTGATTTCTACTATGCACTAACCCCGAGCGGAGTTCTCTTCATTAAGAGAAGAAAAATTAGGAATGGTAATCCCAGAGCATAGCAAGCTACTAACTGGCCGGCGCCGATCAATGCGACAGCGTCCCAATATGGCACGCCAATAATCCCGGCCAAATAAAGCGCAACACCAAAGGCATTAATAATCACTGGGGGCAAAGGAGCCAGCAGAACTCCCCAGCTAAGTTTCTCCCTATAAACAGGAACCAGCCAGCAAAATACTATCAAATATATCGGGAGAATGGGAAGCAAAAATATCGGAGCAAAGATTCCAGACAGCTTTTTTGAATTCAACTTAGACATAAAGGCTGTGGAAAAACCTGCGGCCAATGTCAGCAAAGAGCCGAAGACTATATCCTGAAGCCCATTCCCGCCAAATATATTGGCAACAAAACATCCTACGAATAGGCCGATCGCCGCCGGAGCATAGATAAAAGGCAACACCGTGAGAGCTTCCGATACTCTGATTTGATAGACCCCATAACTCAAGGGTGCAAGAATTATAGTTAAGACAGCATAGAGGCCAGCGATTATGCCACAGTAGGCAATATCTCTGACTCCCCACTTTTCTGCCAGAAGGAGGGTCGGCTGACTCATAGTGGACTAAAGAAATAGTATTATGATCGATTTTGTCAATCGAAATCTCATGCCTTATGGGCCTGTTGAAAACGCCAATCTTATTGGAGAGCATGTCACCTGAGACCGCCCAACGAATCTATATTTTCCTCACTTCACCCTTATTTCTGCCACCTTGTCGATTGATATTTTAATTATCTTGCCATCGGGGTTGCTCAGAAAGCACAATATCCATTTTTTCCCTCTAATCTGAAGCGACTGCGGCGTCAAGTCCCGAAACGTCCTATTATCTCTTTTCAGCGTTACCTCCATCTCTTTCTTGTCAAATAACCCGCTCAAAAATATTCTTATAATTGCATCTTCAACGTCGGAAAACTTTTCACTGCCGCATCGGAGATTCTGCAAAAGATGATTCAACCCTCCTTTCTTCTTTTCCGGCAATACCGATAGAATTTTCAGCTCTATATTCCTAAGCTTCCCGCATATATGCGGCGACTGAATCAGGCATGAGTTTTTAAGACTGAACCCCAACAATTCCTGCTCATCCTGCGTGAAATTGAGCGGCGGAAGCGATATATCCCGGGCGAGACGGTACCCATCGTGGAAATAAACCGGGATGTTCAGGCTTGACAAAGACAGGAGGTCGCGATATACGGTCCTCGTTGACACTTCGCATTCCTGCGCAAGCTCATCCAGCGTGACCGTTTTTCTCACCCTGAACATGTTGACAATAAAAAGCAACCTCTCGGCTTTGGTCATTATCTGCAATCTCCTTTTGATCGGTCGCAGATAACTTACTGAACTCCCCTGTCAAACCCTGTCAGTGAAAAATATAATTAGTAAATAATTGTAGAGTGCAAGCCCTGCGCTTGCCCGCCATTGGAGGGCTCGCGCCTTTTCCGCCACCCTAACGATAATTTCTCAAAAGCTCTTCAGCCCTTTTCTTTAATTCCGCCCTTAGCCCGGCCGGTTTTATGACAATCGCCTCTCCCCCAAAACCAATCAGCCATCGGCAGATTTCCTCAATCCCCCGAACCGTTACTTCATATTTCACCCGATCATTCTCAATCGGCGTCACTTTTTCCTTGGCATGGTGATGCCCCAATCTGACCACCCGCGCCGCCTTTCCGGAAAATATCACTTCCACCTCAACCGGTTCGCCGCTGAACACTCCCCAGCTATTCTCGAAATATCGCACCGGGTCGATATCCTTTCTCGGAATAAACTTCTTGTCGGTCATTAATACGTTAATAATCCGGTCGGTTCGGAAAGTGCGAAAATCGTTTCGTAGATGGCAGAACCCGACAAAATAGAAGGCCCTCTCAATAAAAATAAGAAAATACGGATCGACTTCTCTTTCAATTACCCCGCTCTGGATCGAATTGTACTTAAGCCTTAATATATTGCTGTTCTTTATTCCCAGTTCTACAATGGCATAAATTTTCTCATGCCCCGACTCGAGCGATGTTGATTTTATATCCATCGCCATCGGCGCTGAAGAATGCTTTTTCAATTCGATCACTGACGGAGAAAGGCAGGCCTCGATTTTTGATTTTATCCCCTTTATGCGGACACGACTATGCCCGCTTTTATTCAGCGGCGATGAGTCAAGAATGGTTTTAAGTGTCAGGTATTCATCGAGATTGAAATTCAGGGTGGGAAGAAAATTATCCGAGGCGAATTTGTATCCCCGATCATAATAAATCGGAATATGCGCCTCAGAAAGAGCGATTACATCCCGATAGATAGTCCTTTCGGTGACTTCGCATTCACCCGCGATTTGCGCCGCGTTCAGATTTCGCCGACTTCGGAGCAGATTCAGGATAAACAGAAGCCTATCATATTTCGCCATTCCCATGATATCATCTTAATCATCAAAGTCATAATTGTCAAACCCCCTATGGATTATGATCTGATAGAAAATATGCACCATTTGTATACATGCTTAAGTGACGATGTACGGCTATGGGGTATCAAATGAAGTCATATCAATGGCTTTAACCATATATATATTAACGAGTTGGGGACATGGGTTTGTTTTTTGGATTTTTTTGGATAGTACAATCGACATTGTAAGT
>CAZCFT010000080.1:0-11716 GCA_964498015.1 uncultured Ignavibacteriaceae bacterium | reverse complement strand
TCCAATCCCGTCGAGATCGGCATCGGCCTGATCCGGATTGGGCTTATTGGGGCAGTTGTCGCAGAGGTTGCCGACTCCGTCGGCGTCCGTATCAGCCTGATCGGGATTGTACACGAAATCGCAGTTGTCGCACGCATCGCCCAGTAGATCGCCATCATTATTGGCCTGATCCGGATTAAAAGTCGTCAGGCAGTTGTCGCATGGGTCGCCCACGCCATCGCCGTCCGCATCAGCCTGATCAGGATTATAAATGTTCGGGCAGTTATCAGCATTATTGACAAAACCGTCGCCATCACGGTCGAATCTTACATAAGCGTATAATTTATCATCAACTATGGAATCGACCCGCACCGTAATCCCAGTTGAACCGTTATAGCCGTCGCTGTTCGGATAGGTCGAAGGACTAAATAGATTTTGCCCTGAGGTACTATTTGAAAACGCGGCGCCAAGTTGTGTCTCATAGGGGTACCACCACTGGGCGGAGTCCGTGCCATGCCCCTCGGGGTTGCTATAGATATTATGGGCCGGATTATATCCGGCATCTTCGATCACAACTCCATAATGCGGATTATAGGGCCAGCCATCATTGAAGCGTCCCCATCCCGATACCGAATCATCAACATGGGTGATTAAAAGTCCTCGATCAAGAGGATCATTTCCATATTTCAGATCCGGCCAGAAATAAACGCTGTAGTCTGAATCATATTTGTCAAACCGAGCGGTCGAGGCAGGATTGCGATACTCCAATGTGAAATACTCCCCGCCGGTGGTGAGATTGATTGGCAGGACATATAAGGAATTATCCTTATGCGTTTCTATATCGTATATAACCAGATCGTTAATCTCGCCCTCGGGAAGGACGACCGGATTTACCCAGCCCAGCAGCTTCTTGCTCCAACCACACCAATGAGAGGGAATCCCTTCACTAATAGAAAAGATGCCATAACCTCCGTATCCCATGACACACCAATCCTGGACAGGATGATCATTATAGTCATTGGGAGTAAAATAAGTCGTCGTGTCGAGTTTGCTATCATAATCATAAAGATCCGGCAGGCCGATATTATGCGCCAATTCATGAGCAAAAACCCTTATTCTGTTTATGGTCTTGACACCGGAGAAATTTCGGGGATTCAACGAATCACGCTGTGGAAACAGTTCCGGACAGGTATTCCAGCGAGGAACATGATGTCCGTCATAAGGGCCGGGTCCCCCGCCGGGAGAATAAACCATGGCATATGACCAGATATCGTTCGGGTTTTGGGTATCCTCCTGCCCGGTTCCGGAGCGGATGAACACTACGGCGTCAACATCGCCATTATTGTCAGCGTCATATTGAGAAAAATCAACTATCGGATCAAGGAGAGGAAAGAGCGTTTCAAAATCAAAATATTTGCTATAGACATCGTCAACGGTATATTCTATGACATCTCCGGTAACAGCTACTTTCCCGTAGGAAACTTCATCATAATAATCTGCGACAGACCCGGTAGGCCAGACATTTCTGGAGAAGAGCATGCTGTCAAATTCCATCGGGTTATGAATTGCCGGTCGATTAAACCAATCTACGACCACGGCCAGAAGCCTGACCGTATCAGTTGCAAGCCTGTATTTTCCGATCGCAAGGCTATCCTGCCTCGTCAGGGCAGACGGGGGCAGTTTGCCAAATTGCTCGGCGGCCTTTTCTCTGGGGATATCAAGTAGCATCCCTTTCGAGAGGTCAATTGCCATAGTTGTCGAGAAAAATGTCAAAAAAGACCCGGCCAGAAAGCAAATTAGCCTTTGTTTCATAAGATCCGCTCCTTCAATAAATTAAGGACAAAAGGTATGTAATTATGGAATAATATAACTGATTTGGGCATTTTGGCAATGAATATTTGGGATAAAGCAGGATTTGCTTCTAATTCTGCCGGAGGCCGGACTTGAACCGGCACGTATCTTACGATACAAGGGATTTTAAGTCCCTGGCGTCTGCCAATTCCGCCACTCCGGCATCTCGAATTGGCTATCCGGCGCTGAAGTTAAGCGAAAATAATTGCATTGTCAAGATTCGATGAGAAAGGGCGGTCGTAATCACCTTTGACGACCGCTGAGAAATCAGAAATTGACGGCTATGCCAAAAGAAGTAAGAGACTTCCCATAATTAAAGGGGTTAGGTTTGATAGATAAATCGGGCGAAATACTAAGCAAATTGTTTCTATTGCTCCTATAATTCAAAGCAAGGTTTTTTCCCGAATCATAATTTTTGGTCATATTGGCGCCGATAGCCAACCCGGCAATGCTGGCGGCGCCGGCGATTCCAAAGGCCTGCTTGGCATCGTCCACTTTGATAAGAAGATCCAGTCCAAAGCCTGCGACAATACCGATCACGCCGGAGAGGCTAATTAGTCTCACCCGGGAGCGGCTCATATCCACATCTTTGGCGGCGATAGCCGTTCCCGCAACCAATATGTCACTACCAAGCAATGTAGATCGTAGGAGAGCGTCATCCTCAAGCCCTCCAACCGCGCCAAAAACAAGCCCAAACCATGCCCCCCAGTTAAGCGCCGAACCGGTCAAGGCCCCATGCCCCTCTGAAAAATAGATATTGCTGGTAAGAATTGAGGCGGCGGTTATGCCTGTTAGTCCTGCAATAAGACCTGTGCCGACAACTTGCTTGCCATCGGCATCGGCCAGGCTTGACCATCCTATCCCCTGCCAGGTTCCGAGGTGGCCGCCCAGAGAGATTATTGAGGCTCTCCCGCGGCCAATATCTGCGTTTTTGGTTAATTGGCTGGCAAGAATAAGCGAGCTTGCCGGACCCAATATAAGGCCGGCTGCATAGGCCTGTGATGATTGCGCATCAAGCCAAACGGGCAGAGCTATCCCCGCCCAGACGCCGTAATACCCGGCAAAAATGAGAACATCAGTGCGCCCGCTTTTATCATATAGAAATCCCGGCCTGAACAGCGCTCGTTTCGACTTGGAAAGCCATGTTATCGTCCTGCAATCATTCTGAATATCTGAGGATAGCGCAGTTGGGGACTCCGCCACAAAATCCTCGGCCAAAGGGCGGCTGACATCATACTGTCCGCGAGAAGCATATTTGAGGGCGATGTAATATTGATAATAGTTATAATTGGAGATTGAGTCCTTATTAGTTAGAAATGCTCTATACTTCTCCACAAGATTGCAATGCTCTCTTGTCTGCTCCATCGCATCGGAAGATATATTTATTCTCTTAGTACGTGGACCATTCAGAGTCTGATATGAATATTCCAGAATATATTTATTATCGCCCTTTTTAATAAATCGGGCCGAATTGAACGAATTGACATCCGGCAAGAGATGGTACTCCTGCCTTGTCAGAGAATCAATTTCGACCCCAATTAATTTGGTAAGCTCGATCAGTCCGGCGCCTGACGGGACCGGCGCTTCCCCCGTCGAATCCGGTTGCGCAAGAGCCGGAAGGGTGAGAAGGCTGAGGATTATGCAGGCAAAAATCGCCCTGTGCAACATGTCTTTGCCAGCCCGGTAGCAGCCGATTATTTCTAAAATTTAAGGCCTCATTCCAAACCCTTCAATAGGCGAATACACTCCTAATCTAAAGTTTTATTTTCAAGATGCCAGCATAATTGGCATGACAATATGATTTTCAAGATTAAATAGGTCGGAGTTTGGAATTGGCGATTATGTAAGAATTTATTTGGCCTATCTTCAAGGCCTTTTCATTGGCAGGGGGCGCGCCGGGTCGGTGACCGCATCTATTTTGGCCGCATAGCTGGTCTTGCGGGCGATGTCATCGTCGGTGACAATATATACGTCAAGAAGGCCGCCGGTTCTATGCCCGGTTCGCAGATAATTCATCTCATCGAGGCAAAGGCTCCAGCCCTCAAGCCAAATGCCAAGCTGATTTCGTTGTTCTTTGGAGCCGCGGAAATGAATCAGGATGTCAATATCACTGGACGATCCGGCGGCTGCATTTTTGGCGCTTCCGAAAACATAGAATCCCTTTACTCCGAATCTCTCCGGGTCAAGTTGTGAGGCAACCATGGCGGCGGCGCGAATTCGCCATCGCCACGCTTCCCCTGTCGCCTGACCTGCAGTCTCTGACTCAACTTTCCCTTCAATTGATTCGGGCTGAGACCTGGGATGGACAAGAAGACCCACCGCCTCATCGAGGTCGGCATTCATAAGAATGCGAAGTACCATACCGTCGGTATTACCCGGAACATCTATTAATCTGATGGTATCGGCGAGATAATCATATTCCGGCAAGACTTCCGGAAAAATGCTATGGCAGTTTCTTAATAATTTTTCATTAAAGATTACGCCCAGATCATCGGGGTAAAGAGGGAGGTATCGAATATTGGACTCGACTAAGTCCTGAAAGAAGTGGGTCCCGAAAGAAAGGTCGGGCAGATAATTTCCTTGTTTGCGGGCTATTTCAATCAGAACCGCCGTATTATTGATGTCGGAATAGGTCACACTCACGCCGAGTTTAATATCCCCGCGGCTTCCCCACCGGCCCGGCCCCATCAGAATGAATTGATGCTTGGGTAGAAGCTTATTCAGCCGGCTGACAGCCCGACCCACTGCCAGAAGCTCGGATCGGTCGGACAACTCGCCATATTTCTGAGGGTCAACATAGACGATGTGGGTTATATCGGGGACTCTTCCATTGGAAACATAACGGTTGGCAGAGAATATTATTTTATCTTCGGGAATATCTCTGGGAATCGGCGCGGCGGCGCTGGCATCAGAATAGCATTGAGGCCGACATTGAAGCAGATAAAAATCCTTTCCGTCGCAGGCGAATTCGATATCGACAGGCGTCCCCAGCTTTTCTTCAAGGGTCTTGAGAATGGTTTGTACCTGATTGACAAATGGCGTTCTGCTAATCAGTCCCTCAAATGTCAAGACCAGATTCCCCTTTTCAAAATCGATATCAATTCCGGAAAGCTGGCGGAAATGGGAGCCATCATAAGAAGATACCAATTGACCAATATTTGGAATCTCATGTCCATATTTCTTCACCAATTCCAAAGCTTCAATGGTTTCAAAAGCATTGGTAGCCAAATTGATGAGATCAATTTTCTTGGGTGAATAGCGGACAATTTCATCGGGGGTAATATTTACCCGCAGTCCAGGTTGGCCGGGAGCGACCAGGACCGGATAGTCATCGCTGAGTCTATCGACCGCTCTGGTTCCCAAGCCGGGCACCATGCGAATCAGACCATCCTCTCTCTTTATCCGCGGCGACCATCTGAACTCATTGCGGCTAAAAGCCACTCCCGCAAAGACTGGAAGGAAGTAATGTCCCACCCTGGTCCCGACAACTTCCTGAATCATGATCCCCATCTCTTCGTGGAAATCAAGCAGTCCCCTCTCGGCGCGATACTCAATAGGATCGGGGCCAAAAACCGAAGCATAGACTTCCGCAACCGCATCCATCAGGGCTTCCAGCCTTTTCTGCTTACTCCCCTGATTGCCGAGAAAGAGACTTTTATATTTGCCGGAGAAAGCCGACCCCATTCTATCCTCAAGAAGGCTTGAACTGCGGACAATCAGAGGGCGGTCCTTAAAATCATCAAGGGCCACTGACAGTCCCTGAATCACATCCGGGGGGAAATGAGCATTCTTGAATGTTTGCACAATGTTGGGGTATTCAAGCCGTACCTGGTTGACTTCTTTATACTTCTGTTCCACCACTTCCTCAAGATTATTATAATGCATGAAGTGGAGGATGGCATCGGAGGTGATATACCATGTCTTGGGCGTCTTGACATTTCCCAGCAATTCGGAATCGCCGCATTTTTTCAGGATATGACTGGCGAGAAAAACTCCGGCGGTTTTTCCGCCCAGTCTGCCGTGGCTTTCAGCAGTATATATCACTTTCTGCAACAATTCATGAAAATCGACCACATCAATGTAATTTTTGGCGATATTGATATATTCGAGTTGCTCGGAGAAGAACCTTCTGATGAGGGATGCCCGAATGCTCCTCTTTGATGCCGTAAGGAGATCCATTCCGCCGGGAGCAATCCGATAATAGCGGCGAATAGCATCCGAAATTTCCGCCAGAGAAGGATTGCGGTCCATAGTTCTCACCAGGAAACTCATCTTATCTTCCTGAATCCACTTCTGAATAATTGACATTATCTCGGTATCAGTCAGGTGGTCGGCGGCTATTTTGAATGTTTCGTCGCTCAGGAAATCACTTGAATAAGATATGGACGCCTTTTCAAAGGGAACATTGCTTTCCTTCACAACTTCTTCTTCATCGACCCGCTGTCCGGGAGCGTAATATTTCAGAAATCGTTTGGCTTCTTCAATTCCACTCCAGCATAGGTAATTAAGCATCTTGCTGGAAATATTCAGAAATAGATTTCGATCCGTTTGACGAAGCAGATCAAGAGCCACCCGCCATTCTTTCTTTCTCGAATTGCCTTCATTGCGGGCGGATTCTAAAAGATTTTTCATTCTGTAATAAGTGACAAAGTGGCCAATGCGGTCGGCGATTGTATGAATAAGCTTCGATTCCTCTTTGAGAAATGGTCCATTATCGGCTTTTGGAAATTCCTGCGTATAGTAGACTCTGAGAGAGCCGACCACAACTTCCTGATCAATTATCTCTTCCTTAAGAATCCAGGGGGTCTCTACTGAATCATCCGATTGAAATTTGGATTTCTCGAGAGTAATTATGGCGCGGCAATGGTCAGGGTACTGCAGTCCCTTTGGAATCGCTTTGACAATACCGCCAAAAACCTCTGCGAGCGGTTTGTCAGGATTACCGAGTGATTCCTCGACAGAGTAGAGGCAATTTAATTCCTTAGCTCGCTCCTGCAGGGTCTCCAAGAATTTGCTCGGAATCTTCTGTCCGTCGTTCATAGAGAATTAGACCTCATCTCGACCTACCATTGTAGGTCAAAAATTCCCTCCGGCAATGAGTTTTAACGTTGCCCGACTATGAAAATGCTAAAACCCAGGGCCTGCGGCCGGGGGATTTTGACTTACTTCTATATCGTCACAAATTCCATTACACCCAACCTCGGTCTTTGCAGGCCTGCGCCACTCTGTTGACGGCAATGAAATAAGCGGCATCACGCATGAAAAGATTTCTCTTTCTCGCTAATTCGCTTACGGCGTGGAAGGCGGAAGTCATTTTGATATCGAGTTTACCGAGCACCTCATCCCGCTCCCAAAAATAATTTATATTACTCTGAACCTGTTCAAAATAACTGCAGGTTACGCCGCCGGCGTTGGCCAGAAAATCGGGAATAATGAAAATCTTCCGTTCTGATAGAACCTTGTCAGCATCGGGCGTAGTAGGGCCATTGGCTCCTTCGGCAACCAATCTAACTTTCCTGCTGATCTTGTTCACATTTTCCGCCGTTATCTGATGCTCCATTGCGGCGGGAATCAGTATATCAACATTCTGCTCAATCCAGGTATCGCCGGCAAGAATTTCATATCCGAACTCACGAGCCTTGTTCTTATCAATGCCGCCGAAGCGGTCCGTTATTTTCAGAAGAGCATCAAGATCGACACCGTCATTTTTCTTAAATGAATATGAGGTCTGGTCATTCTGATCCCAGCAGGAAACACAAATGACTTTGCCGCCCAATTGATGATAGAGCCGAATGGCATATTGAGCGACATTGCCGAAACCCTGGACGCTGGCGGTAGTATTTTCGGCCTTAAGATTCAATTCTTTGAGAGCTTCACGCAGAGTATATACAACGCCAAATCCGGTCGCTTCTGTCCGCCCTAACGAACCGCCCATTCCAACGGGTTTGCCTGTAATCAAACCGGGATAATGACCGCGATGAATGGTTTCGAATTCGTCGAGCATCCATAGCATATGTTGAGCGCTGGTCATAATATCTGGCGCCGGGACGTCAATAAGCGGGCCAATATCATAGGCGAGTTGGCGAACCCATCCCCGGCAGATCTGTTCCTGTTCCCGCATACTAAGATTATGAGGATCGCAAACCACACCCCCCTTGCTGCCGCCCAGAGGTATGTCGACAACTGAGCATTTCCATGTCATCCACATAGACAGAGCGCGAACAGTATCGATTGTCTCCTGCGGGTGAAATCGGATACCGCCCTTGGCCGGGCCACGGGCATCGTTGTGCTGAACTCTGAATCCACGAAATATCTTCATCTTTCCGTCATCCATGTGGACTGGAATGCTGAATTGGTATTCTCTTAACGGGCTACGGAGCAAATCGCGAGTGGCTGAATCAAGATTCAAAAAATCAGCGGCCCGATCAAACTGCTCCTGAGCCATGGCAAAAGGATTGAATACCTTGCTGTTCATTTAGAGTAACCTCCTGAGAAAAATCGCATTATTTTATCCCATCATTTGAAGACAGCCTAATATGGCCAATCAGTTCCAAATTGGACAATTTTTCTGTTTTCATTTCCCCCAAGAAATATCATATTTTCGTCTGAAAGTCAAGGTATATTGCGATCTCCGGGTTAGTTGGCTTTCAAAAAAGGGAACCCTAATTATGATCAATTTTATTGAATGCAAGGATGATTCAAAATGTTGCGAGAGCCTTGTTCTCGTTCATATCACATTTTACTATAGTTGCTTACAGTATTTATATAAATTATGACATTAAGCTCTCTGCAAGTTAATCTACTCACTTATCCTCGTCATTTCCATTATTGCTTCAGGAGAAATCAGGCAATTGAGGAGCCTTGCATCTCATTATCATGTGATATATTTCACATGCCAATAGGTCGGATTTCTAACAGACCGGTATTGTGACTGGACCGTGGGGCAAGACCGCTATCGTGGGTTTCTCTTGGAGGCTGGCAACCAGCTTGGACAGAGTTGCCAGCAGGTTATCGATCTTTTTCATTTTACATCTCTCCGCCTGCCGCTTGTCCAATGAAGTATAGATATAGATTTTTGCTTTCTTCAGGGCCATCGCAAGCTTCTGCGCCTGCCAGCGATCCATGGTATGATTTGTCTTTTCAGAGAACAAGCTCAGGAGTTCATCCGGAGATGAATGAGCGCTCATCAGGCGAGTGAAGTTGCCGTCATCGGGAATTCCTCGGGAGCATTCGGAAGCCACTACAATACTTCCCCCCTCTTCGACAATTCGAGCCGCCGTCCAAATACCTTTAGTAGTTTGATAGAGATTTTGGTCAAGAGGATAACCGGAATTGGTGGTGATGACAATGGGGAATTTTCTGCCGATCGGAACCACAGACATTTTGGCGGCTTCTTGAGCTCCTCGCCGATGCGCTTCAATGTAATTCCCCGAGTAAACGGAAATTATTTCCTTTCGAGCATTAAGGACGACATTTATCAGGAAATCCGGCGGCGCTAAAGATACTACATCACATGCCGCAAGATACTGGGGGTTACCATCCAATATTCCATAGTCAGAATTGGGATCGCCTATAATCTGGAATGAATGGAAAGCATCAATCGTATCAAGCCCCATTATGGCCGGACAGATACCCTTTGGCCCACCTGAGAACCCGGCAAAGAAATGCGGCTCGATAAAACCTATCACTATTTTCTTATCAGCCTTGATGTATGTTCGATTGATATTCACCGGGATGCCGCCGGGCGTAAACCCAAGGAGCTTCAGTTTCTGAGTATCTCTGGCATCGTGGTTTATGACATGGCAGGTTTCGACAATCTCGTGCCCCAAAAACTGCGCTAATTCGTCCCGAGAAGGCGGCCGGTGGGAACCAGCGCCGATTAGTACTGTTACATTCTCCGGCGTCAATAGGCATTTCTTAATGATAGCGGGGATCAGAAGCCTATTGGGAACGGGACGGGCGCTATCAGAAGTTACAATTACGACCTTGTCATCCGGAGAAACAACTTGGCTTAAAGCTTGAGACTGAATCGGGTTCTCCACTGATTTATCGAATAATTCATCGAACCCTTTTGAAGGTGAAATCTCTTCCGGTTCGATCACAACCCAATCAGCAATTGATTGGTCGAGTACTAATTCAAGACCGGTTTGGCCATAATCGAGAATAACTTTTTCAGGATTATATTTTATCATTAGCGTGCAGAGGATTAATTGAATAGTGTAATCACTACGGCCAGCCAGACAATAGCAATCGAGATTATTCCGGCAGGTTTGTCCTTACCGGCCATCAGGGCGATAGCAGAAAATAAAAGCGCCGCGCCCAATCTGACGGTCAACTTTGAAAAGAGATAAAAATGGAAAGCATCTGCAATCAAGAGCGCTCCAGCCACGACAAAAGCGAAGCAAACCAGCCACAGAAGACTACCGCTCTTATTCCCGCTTTCAGCGCTCATATTCCCTCAGGAATTTTTCGATTCCCCTTCTTATGGAGGAAGCCAACTTATTTTGGAATTGTTCGGTCTTCAGCAGAGCTTCTTGCTCAGGCAACATAATAAAAGCACATTCCACCAGAACCGCCGGATACTGCGTCGGGCGATCCACCGCCAGATTGCCATAATATAGGCCGTAGTTTCCAAGACCTATATTCTTCATCAATTCCTTCTGAATATCTTTCGCCAGCTCTATCGAGTGAGGATGATAGTAATATGTCGAGACGCCATTATTGACGAAGGGATTCACGCCATCGGGAAGCGCATTATTATGAATGGAAACAAATAAGTCCGCCTTATTCTTCTTTGCGATGGCGGGACGACTATTTAATGGCAGGTCGGACATGTCTTGTCGAGTCAAAATTGCTTTTGCTCCCTTTTTGACGAGTTCCTTCTTGAGGGCAAGAGCAATATTTAGATTGGCCTCGGATTCTCTGAGGCCGGTCGGCCCTACAGCGCCGGGATCAGCCGAATGTCCGGGATCGATTACGACAATCTTATCTTTAAGTTCATTAATATGTTGCGGCGGTTTTGTAATTATAAACTTCAATATGTTGCCTTCATAATAGATATCATATCCCCACACCGGGAGCTTTAATTTGACCATCACTTGATACAGATCGGGTTCGGGCTGTGACCACGTGACAATGTCAATATCATCGTTCTTGAAATTATATCTTATCCAGTCAGTGTCCGAATTGACTCCAAAAATGCTCAGGATAACTGTCTTACCGTCGCGTTCTTCAACTCGAAACGGATGTTTCCCTGAGAGCGGGAACTCTATCATTACATGATCCGGTTCTGAGTATGTCCTGATCGTTTTCAGATATGAAATAATCGGCGGATACCCCGGCTCAAGAAGTCTAACTGATTTTTCCTGAATCCATCCATATTGGGTCTCGGAGAGTCTTAACTTCAGCCAGTCCCCATCCCTGCCTACCGCCAACGCCATTACTCCTTGAGGCTGAAAAATCGAAAGATATCCTCTTCTGGGGCCGACCCTGATTATTTGGATCGAATCGACAAATTCCACCATCCGCGGGAAATCCGGAGGATTAACTTTAATGGAATAACCAGAGCTGTCAATCCTGCTCTGCCCACATAATTTCATAAGAGATATGGCATTGGAATCAGTTATGTTTGAATCCGTTCCAGGCAAGTTCAGCATGAGTCGATTTAAGGATGGGGCGACCAAATGATAGATGATCCGAGTAGAATTGGGCAATATCTTATTACCCATTTTCAGAAATCCCCGATAATATCCTCTCAACTTCAGGCTGTCGGGAACAGCCCCAATGCCGAATAATGATTCGCCCCAATAAGGCTGGGTTTGAGGCGATAATTCAGCCATGGGCGTGGAATCGGTCAGACCGGGGATCGAGAAATATCCAAGACACT